>JASEJC010000010.1 GCA_030016755.1 Candidatus Hodarchaeaceae archaeon
CGTAAACTAAGGTGTAGAGCTCACCATCTTCGTTCTTTCTAGCGCGGCAGACGCCCACTTTGCCTGGAACTATTGCACACCTCCACGGACAGAGCGCACAACGGACTTTCTTGTCTGGTAGCTTCTCCCAAAATTTAGCTAGTTTTTTCACCCAGCCACCCAGGAAAATTAGTCGGTTTAAGCTTAAAGTTAGATGTCAATGTTCATACCGTGAGCTAGCCGGTTGCCCACCAAGCTAACGCGAACATTATCGAGATGAGAATAACCGGAATGAACCAGAAAATTATGGTAAAATCGATCGGAACCCTAGCAACTACCCCTATGAAAAATACGCCGGCCAGATAGAGACCGATAATTAAGAAGATGAAGTAAAGAGGGTTTCTTTTTAATTTCACAAGTCCCGGGAATACTTCATTTATGGCCTTGCCTATCTTCCCCTTGAGCGTTGGGAGGGTGGGCCTCTTAGGCGTCGGGGGGGCGGGGGGCGGTGCTTTTTCCCTTCTTAAACCGCGCGCTCCGATGATACTCAAGATGCCCCCGACTATGGATAAGTAAATGCCATATCCATAGCCCGACCTTGCAGTTATTCCCATCACGGTGACGGTGCCCGTTTGGATGTCTCTGAAACTCAGAGCTGCGCCAATGATTGCGAGCATTCCACCTACCGGGAGTAATACGCCAAGTGTCCACAACCTAGTAGATGCCAATGTAACTAGGATGCCTATCAGTGCAAGAACACCGCCAGCTAAAGCTACGTAGGGGCACCACATGTCCCCAATATCCATCACCACCAATTGAATCGTTCCCGCAATTTCCCCCCCAATAACAACTTTCCCTTGCGTTAAATCCCACCCTGACGCGTCAACGGTAAACGAGGCCGACTGCCCCTCATGCGTCAATGAGCCGCTCACCGACACCCACGGACTGAAAATTCCAGCAAATACAAATATGCCGCCTATGAGCCCGATCACCAATAAGCGTTTATCCAATTTCTACCTCCTTAGCCGTTTTAGGCAATTCTGTCTTAACATTAAGGGTATTAATCACTTGCCCAGTTCAAACCGTACAAAATTTAGGGCTCACTTTGGTCGGAGGTGGTTTATAAAGAAAAAATTCGTTTTGTGTGGCAAGGATTGATAGCCCCTGCCATAATAAGTGAAAAAAAGTCAAAATCCGTGAGGAGATTCCAGCATGGGCAGAGCAGGAATCAGGAGGTATCAGAGGGGCACGCTGGAATTTTTAGCCGTTATCGCATTTACCGCTTTTTGAGCGCAAAAAAGTCAAACGTCCGCCACCCAAACTTTTCTTATACCGAGCACGATATCAAGTGGGGTCCGGATGGCTGAAAGGCAGAAGGAAATCGAGCGCAGCGCCGAGGAAATCGTCAGGTCATTTGTCGAGGCCGCGAAGGAGCTTCCAGAACTCAAGGAGACCTACTACAGCCAAGAGGCATACAACATCGTCCGCCCCGACGGGAAGCCGACCCCCGCGGAGGAGCTGGCCAAATTCAGGAAACGCTTTATTTCAAACATGCCGAGCTCCGACGAACAGGGGAACCTCAAGGTGGAGGTTGCGCGATGGGCCGAGGAACGTTAGACAAGTTCGATGCAATCCGCCGTGGGGAGCTCTCCGCTGTGGAAAACGTGCAGCGGGCGCTAGAGCGAATAAAAAAACAGGACAAACGGATTAAAGCCTTTATCGAGCTGAACCCCAACGCACTGGCCGAGGCTGAAGCCATCGATCGCAAGCTCAAACGTGGTGAACGGGTTGGGAAGCTTGCCGGGCTAGCGATCGGGGTGAAATCCAACATAAATGTCACAGGACTCCGGGCCACTTGCGCCTCGCGTACGCTCGAGAATTACGTTTCAACCTATGATGCCGAGGTCGTCAAGCGGGTCCGGGCCGAGGGCGGCATCGTGGTGGGCATGAACAACATGGACGAGTTTGCTTGCGGCTCGAGCGGCGAGACGAGCGCCTTCGGCCCAACGGATAACCCAGCTGCCCCTGGCCACATCCCAGGCGGTTCCAGCAGTGGAGGGGCTGCGGCGATCGCGGCGGGGATGTGTGATCTCTGTTTGGGTACCGATACCGGAGGCTCAATCCGCAACCCGGCAAGCCACTGCGGCGTCGTTGGAATTAAGCCGACCTATGGATTGGTGCCGAGGCAGGGGCTGATTGACCTGGGGATGAGCCTTGACCAAATCGGGCCCTTGGCGCCGGATGTCAGCGGGGCGGCCCTCCTGCTTGAGGCGATTGCTGGCAAGAACCCGAACGAGTGCGTGATGCTGGATGTGGAGCAGGTGAGTTATCTGGATCGACTGGGGGGTAACGGGGTCAAAGGGATGCGCGTTGGAGTCAGCCCAAAGTTCGCCGAGCTCACCGATCCTAAAGTCATGGGAGTTATCGATAAAGCTGTTGAAAAATTGCACGACCTCGGGGCTGAAATCGTCGAGGTCCAGCTGCCTAACCTTGAGCGCGGCCTGCCCGCCTACTACCTCATCGTCTCCGTTGAATTCTTCTCAGCCACCCGCAAGTTCGACGGCCGCAAGTACGGAAAACGGATCGAGGAGGTCTGCGGCGAGGAGGTTCTCCGTCGAATCCTTCGCGGTCAGTACATCAGCCGGAAGGAGTACCGCGGGAAGTACTACCAGCGGGCGCTCCAGGTCCGGACGCTCATCCGGCAGGAGCTGATGGCGGCCCTCGAAAAGGTGGATGTGATAGCGGGACCAACCGTGCCAAAGTTGCCGCACAGATTAGGTGAGAAGATTTCCGTAAGCTCTATGTATGCTTATGATTATCTCACCATTCCAGCAAACCTCGCGGGAATCTGCGGCGGGGTGATCAAGGCTGGCGAGGTCAACGGCATCCCGGTGGGTCTTCAGGTCCAGGGCAAAGTTCTCGGAGAGCTGGAGGTGCTCCGGATGATGCGGGCGCTGGAGGTGCACAACAGTTGCGAATGACTCAATATAACCTCACAAATCTTGGCAAAACTGACTGCCCCGTGAACAATTTAGGGATTACTTTCGGTGTTTTCATCCCGCAAAGCAATGGATCGAAAGTGCCGAAAAATGCATCAAATCGCCATAAGGGGCGCATTTTTGAAAACGTGGATGGGGGAGCGGAGTGAATACTTTCGGAGACCCCCCTCCCCCAAAGCAGCTTAAGGAAGAAAAACATTATGCGACTTGGTAGCCATGCAAAAAAAATCTCGTTTTAAACATGCCTTTCCTGAACGGGACCGAACTAGTGGGCTCCGGAGAGAGCCGATGATAAAGTGGTGGGGAACGTGCTTAAAACCTTAGACCCTGTCAGCATACGCAAGCTTTACTGTGAGGACAAAAAGTCCACGATTAAAATTGGAGAGGTGTATGGAATAAATCCCGGCACGCTGTATCGGTGGATGAAAGAGCATAATATCCAAACTAGGGAAAAAGCCGAGGCAAACCTTTTACGCAGAAAGCTGATGTTGACCTCGGATGAGCTACGCAAACTGTACTGGGATAAGAAAATGACCACGGAAGAAATAGGAAAGTTATTTGGAGTTAAGGGCGCAACGGTTCGATATCGAATGCGTAAATATAACATCCCCACAAGAACCCCTCACGAAGCGGCCCTCTTAAGAAGCTCGATTAAAGTCCCGACGCGTGTTGAACTTCATCGTTTATACTGGATTGAAGGGAAATCAACAATCCGAATCGGAGAACAACTTGGAGTATGCAAAGAGACGGTGCGTAAGTGGCTGAATGCATACAAGTTACCTATAAAGGAGAAATCCGAAGCATGCAAAAAATATTTACGAAATCCATTTTCCGGTAATGAAGCTGAAAAACAGTACATGTTTGGGTTTTGCACAGGAGATGCTCACGTCTGCAAACGCTGTCACACCATAGATGTTTATACGACAACTACCCATCCTGCTATGATTAAACTTTTTTATAAACTCTTTAATGGATATGGACACTGCTCAAAAGGGCCGGGAAAGAGTAGACTGGGATATCAGTGGTCGTTGCATTGCGGTCTTGATGAGTCGTTCGAATTTCTCCTGAAACGGGGACTCGGGGGGCCCTTCTATCCCTTTTTGGCCGGCTACTCTGACGCTGAAGGGTGTTGGATGATACGCAAATCCCACCGGGATGGAATAGCATTTGCATTTGAGATCCAGAGTGAGGATCGTGATATTCTAGAACAAATCAATCTAAAATTGAGATGCGATGGGTATCACCCTACATTTGGGTTAGAACTGGAAAAGGGAACTCCACTGAAGCGTAGTAAAGGGACTCTGAATAGGGATCTGTATTACTTGCGTCTCCTGAGGTGTGGTGAGGTTTTATCACTCGCGGAAAAATTACTTCCGTATTCTCAACACGAGGAAAAAATTAGAAAAATGCAACTAATGCTAAAAATCAGAGACAAAAAGGGTTGGATTGGAGTGAAAAATGAGATAGAAGCTTTGAGGGAGGAAACTAAAGAGGAAGTTGAAAGGTGTAAGCGGCAGGCGGAAGAAGAGTACAAACGACGACGTGAAGGGGCATCAGTTGGATTAAGAATTGGACTCGAGAGTTGTGTGTAAAATCACATAACCGAGTCATCCACCAACAGATGTCCACCGAGCGCAAGTTGTACTGTGACTGCCCCACCAACTACCAGGACGTCCCACCCAATACAAACGTCTGTCCTATTTGCACGGGAATGCCAGGAGCCAAGCCATTACCGCCAAACGAGCATGCAGTCAATGCAGCAATTGAAATTGCATTAATGCTTGGATGTAGGATAACTACTGACCAAACCATATTCATCCAAAGGAAGCACTATGATTATCCAGACCTCCCCTCGGGCTACCAGCGCACGAGCCTGCCAATCGCGCGCGACGGGGAGCTGCAGGGCGTGCGGATTCGAGAGGTGCACCTGGAGGAGGACCCAGGGCAGTACGACCCAGTGGCCGGGGCGGTCGACTACAACCGCTCCGGGGTGCCGCTCGTAGAGATTGTCACCGAGCCCGACATCAAATCGCCGGAGGAGGCTCGAAAGTTCCTGCGTATGCTGACCCGCGTGCTCGAGTACACGGGGAAGGTCAGGCCTGAGGCTGGGGGAGCGATGCGGGCCGATGTGAACATCTCGCTCGAGGGTGGCGGAAGGGTGGAGGTGAAAAACATCAACTCGGTGAAGGGGGCCTACCGTGCCCTCAAGTACGAGATCATCCGGCAGCGGGAGCGGCTCAAGCGGGGGGAAGCGGTCGTGCGGGAGACGCGCGCCTACCTCGAGAGCCAGATGGTGACGGTTCCCATGCGCGTCAAGGAACTCGAGGAGGACTACCGCTACATTCCCGATCCCGACATCTTCCCGCTCATCCTGGACGCGAAGAGGGTCAACTCCGTGCGGGGAAAGATGGCTGAACCACCTCACCTGCGGGAGCAGCGCTTGGTCAAACAATACAAGATTCCCAACGCCGCTGCAGAGGTCATCGTGAGCGAGCGCGAGCTAGCTGATTTGTACGAGGCGGTGGCGCGCGAGGTCGACCCGAAGCTGGCGGCGACTTGGTTCCGGACCAAGCTGAAGAAGGTGCTGAACTATATGAAGCTTCGCGCAGCGGATGTTAAATTCACGCCCAAACAGTTTGCGGGTCTGCTGCAGATGGTAAAGATGAAGCGAGTGACGCCCGAGCAGGGGGAACTCGTCCTCCGCGAGCTGGCGAAGGAACCGGCTGACCCGGAGGAGCTGCTGGTGAAGCTGGGGCTCGTCCCGCTGAAGAAGTCAGAGCTCAGGGCCGCTGTCGACAGGGCGATCAGGGAGAACCCAAGGGCTGTCAAGGACTACCGGGCTGGACGAAAAGAGGCCCTGAACTTCCTCGCTGGTAAGGTCATGGAGCTCACGCGCGGGCGGGCGGACCCCAGAGAAGTTGCTAGGCTATTAAAATCCAAGCTTAAGAAGAAGCGGAAAATTTGAAGCCAGTTTTAGTACCCGTACATCTTCTCGGGCTTAGGCAGGTACTCGGGAACCTCAGGCATCCTGCTCGGCGGCAGGACCTTCGCCACTGCCCGGTCGAAGTCAACCTGTTCCACCTGCTCGCGCCCGTCTCGTATGGCAAACATGCCCGCCTCGGTGCAGATAGCCTTTATGTCGGCGCCTGTTGCCTTCTCGGTCGCGCGGGCCAGGACCTTCAAGTCGACGTCCTTGGATAAGTTCATTTTTCGGGTATGAATTTTGAATATCATAAGCCTCGCCTTTTGATCGGGGAGCGGGAAGTATATCAGCCGGTCGAAGCGCCCTGGGCGGAGTAGCGCCGTGTCGAGGATGTCCGGGCGGTTCGTCGCCGCGAGTATCCTGACGTCGCCCCGGGGGTCGAACCCGTCGATCTCGGCCAGCAACTGCATGAGGGTGCGGTGGACCTCCCGGTCTCCGCTCGTGGATGTATCCATGCGGCGAGCCCCTATCGCGTCCAACTCATCTATGAACACAATTGACGGCGCCTTCTCGCGGGCTAGCTCGAACATCTCCCGCACGAGCCTCGCGCCCTCGCCGATGTATTTCTGCACGAGCTCGGAACCTATGGCCCGGATGAACGTTGCCTTGGTCTCATGGGCGACCGCTCGCGCAAGCAGAGTCTTTCCAGTCCCTGATGCCCCGTATAAGAGCACGCCCTTTGGGGGCTCGATTCCAACCTTCTTGAACAGGTCGGGCTTGAGTAGCGGCAGCTCAACCGTCTCCCGGATCTCCTCAATCTGGTCCTCTAACCCTCCCACGTCGGAGTAGCTGACATCCGGGGCCTCCTCGATTTCCATTCCGAGCACCAGCGGGTCCTTCTTCGACGGCAGGACCTCCACGATGCTGAGGGTACTCTGATTGAGGGAGACCATCGCGCCGGGTTTGAGTTCTTCCGGTTTGATGAACTGGGACACGGTGACGACGAAACGAGGGCCAGCGCTGCTCCGCACAATTGCGCGACCATCCTCAAGCACATCCAGCAGGGTCGCGGCGATGAGGGGCGGCGTCCGGATGCGGTTGAGTTCCGCGCGCAGGCTCGCTAGTTCCCGGTCCAGCTTTATGTACTGGCCCTCGAGCACGCGCTTCTCTTGCTCAAGATCTCGGACGCGATGCTCTAGGCTGTGAATATAATCGGCGATATAGGTCTCATCAAATGGCTGCTCCTTGGGTTTAGCGGCGTCTGACAACTTTATTCCTCACAACTCTCTTACAAGATGCGCTTAAAAATTTTCAGAAGTCTACCCCTTGCCTCTTCTGCGTGAAATCCCGTAGGCAACCAGCGCTACCGCGATGACCACACCGACCGCCGCGAGATATGGGAACAGCTTCTCAAAATCGATTGAAATTGTCGGCTGGGGTGGTTTTCTTCCAAGGGCCCTGATGACCTCGTTTGCGTTCTGCAGCGAGTTTTTGGCATAGAGGATTTTTTGGTTTTCATCGCTTGCGGCTTGGGCTTGGGCAAGAGCCTGTTTGGCATCGTTCTGCTTGGCTTGGAGGGTTTCGTCGGGGGAAGCCTCCAAGAAAGCGTCCGCGAGGTTGACCGCGTATTGGGCGGCTCTGACGAACTCTTGGGCTGCCTCCACTCTTTTAAGTGGGGTTATGGTGGTCTCGCCCTCACTAAGCGTGGGTAGCGCGCCATAGTAGGTATAGCTGGCGCCGGACTCCTCCGAGCTGAGTCCCCTCACGTTCCGCGTCAGGTGGATCGGGTCAAGCCTAGCAAAGTATGCCTTGAAGGTCTCGTCCCAGGTGGGGTCAGCTGGCTGCCAGCCAACGCCGGGGAAGTAATACTCGAGCCAGGCGTGGCCGCGCAGATTTTCTTCCTCGTAATATCCCCATCCATACATCGCGCGCGCGGGAATTCCAGATGCACGCGCCAGCGCTATCGACAGATCCGTGTACTCGCTGCAGTCCCCGGTTCGGTTCAGGTACGCCCACAGGGCCCCATGCCTATTGTCCTGAACTTGATAGTTTAACCTGTTCACAACATAACCCGAGATTTTTTCTGCCGCGAGGTAAACCCTTGTCTCCGTTCCAATTGCATCTTCGGCCGCCTGTTTGAGCACCGAACTGTCAGACTCCCATTTATCATCCGGTTTCAGGTACTCCTGGAGCGACGCGGGTACGTCCGAGATATAGCCGACATCCTCCGCGCTTATGCCTGGATCGTGGACCAGCACCTCGTAAAGCAGCTCCAACGTGATTGTCTCCGTTTCGCCCGGGGTCAGCTCGCTAACCCTAAACACGCCGTGCCAGTTATTTTCCTCATCTACGTACATGGTTTGTATGGGGTGGCTCGAATAGATGAGCGCGGAGAACTGCCAGGGTACTTCGCTGTTGAAAAGCATCGCGTCTAGGTTTAAATCCGTGGTCGAGTTTGACCCGTAATTGGTGAAGGGGTACCTCAAAGTCACCCTGTAGAAGGCGGGCTGGTTGTAGAATCTCACGCGGAGCCCTTGGAAATTCTCGTGAGCTTGGAACGAGTTTTCGTACCTCAATGTTGGCGGGTTATTCTCCACGGACTGCCCCCAATCGTTAAAGAAAAGATACGAGTCAGCTGGTCCTTGGATAACTACGATATAATTGTCGTGCCTTAATCTGAAAACTGAACCCTCGTGTTCATATCCTCCATCCGCTCGGTTACCTAAAATGCCTCTGTATTCTGAACCGATTCCTGAAACCAATCCTTCAGCAGTAAATGAAATATTGTAAGCGAGCCGCTTGTTTGGTCCTAGCCCACCTTGAAACTTCACATGAATAATCGAATCATTTTCTACAAGTTCAACTTTATCCAATTGAGCAGGACTTGGCCATACTTGTACATTGCTAATTGAGGTCGATGGCACTCTCCACGATGCCCCCGAGATTGACCAGGCAGGCTTAATGTATAATATGAATTTCATTTGAACATCGACCGATCTGTTCTCGTTTATAATGTAGTTCAGCTCTGTGAGCTCGTAGTAACCAATCTCCTGTGCCACGGCAGCTGGTGTGGGGAATATGAGCAGGAACGCAACAGCCGCCATGACACCAAAGACAAGAGCAAATTTCATTTAATCCCAATATTTTTGGGCACCCGTCCATATATTTTAGTGGTATCATGCGCGTCGTGCTGGTCGAACGCCGATCGCCGGGGGAGCAATCCCACTTGGAGGAGCTCGCGGCCTTGGCTAGAACCCTTAACTACGGGGTGGCCGCCACGCTTCAGCAGGTCCGGGATCCAGACCCCGCATACCACATAGGTAAGGGAAAGGCGAGGGAGCTGGCCGACCTAGTGAAATCTAGTAAGGCGGAGCGCGTGGTATTCGCCAACCAGCTGACCCCCTCACAGGCCTTCAAGCTGTCCCGCTTGGTCGGGGTCGAGGTCGTGGACAGGTTCCAGCTCATCCTCGAGATCTTCGCGATGCGCGCCGGCTCCCCCGAGGCAAAGCTTCAGGTCGAGTACGCTAGGCTCAGCTACGAGCTGCCGAGAATCCGAGAGCAGGTGCGAGCCCTCATGTCAGTAGAGCAGCCTGGCCTGATGGGCGGCGGCGAGTACGAGGTCGACGTGTACTACGACATGGTCAAGCGGAAGCTGGCAAACCTCAGGCGGAAGCTAAAGTCGGTTGCGAAGGCCCGGGAGCAGCGTCGGAAGCTCAGGCACCGGAGGGGGTTCAAACTCGTGGCACTGGCTGGGTACACGAACTGCGGTAAATCGACACTTCTCAATGCCCTGACCGCCGCGAATGCAGAGGTTGATGATCTGTACTTCACCACCCTGATGCCTCGAACCCGTGCGATCCTCACTAGCCGCAAGGTCCTGCTCACGGATACCGTCGGATTCATCGATGGTCTACCCCCCTGGCTGGTCGAGGCCTTCAAGGCGACGCTCGAGGAGATCTACTTGGCAGATTTGGTGGTATTGATCGTCGACGCCTCCGACCCGATTCCCGAGCTGATTCGGAAGTTCAGGGTCTCGCGGGGGGTTCTCGCGGAGTACCCGGTAAAAGTGGTCACGGTGCTCAACAAGATAGACTTGATTTCTAAAGAGGACCTAGAATGCAAACTCGAGATGCTTAACAACCTGACCTCTGCCGTGGTGCCGATATCGGCTGCGAAGGGTACAAATTTGCCCGCTTTCTTGGACGTGATCCGAGCGAACGTTTAAGCTCGTCGCGAGGCTGGTGGTGGAGATGCCAAGGGTAGTCGTTTTGCGGATGGGGCACAGACCACGTCGGGATAAGCGCGTGACCACTCACATCGGACTCGTGGCAAGGGCATTGGGGGCCGATGGGATGATCCTAGCCGATATCAAGGATCGGGGAATCGAGGAGAGCATTCGGAGGGTGACCCAGCTGTGGGGAGGGCCCTTTTTCGTCCGGACGGGGGAGCCGTGGAAAGAGGTGATAAAAAAGTGGCGTTCCACGGGCGGTTTGGTCATTCACCTCACCATGTACGGCTTGCCGCTGGAGGACTTGCTCTGGAAGGTGAGGGATAGGGACCTGCTCATCGTGGTGGGGGCGGAGAAGATGCCCGGGGAGCTCTTTGAGGCTGCCGATTTGAACTTGGCAGTCGGGCACCAGCCCCATTCGGAGGTAGCAGCGCTGGCCGTTTTCCTAGACAGGCTTTTTGGTGGGGCTGAATTGAAAAAGGAGTTTAAAAACAAAAAATTAAGGATAATCCCAAGCCCTAAAGGCAAAAAAGTCGAAAAAATAGGCTAAAAACCTGTTATTCATATATTTTTCGCCCGTTAGTTATATCTACAAGTTTTTGACATAAGAACACTGGCTAATTAAGGGTGGTATTTTGGCCAAGAAGGTTGCGAAAAAAACCAAAATTGTGAAGAAAGCGCCTAAAAAGAAGGAGAAGGCGGAGAAAAAGAGGCAGAAAGAGGTCGAACTCAAGTTTCCTGATGATCCTGCCCTGATGGAACTCCTCGACCAGATAGCCGGCGGGCATGGGTACAAGGTGGCCAAGACCATCTTCGGGGTAGAGCTGACGGACGAAGAGGTGGCCAAGCGGACGGGGATCCACCTGAACCTAGTCCGAAGGATTCTCTACGATTTGTACGACAACCGGGTGGTGAGCTACCGCAGGGTTCGGGACGAGCGCAGCGGATGGTACATCTACTACTGGAAAGTCGAGCCCGAGCGAGCGCTGGACTACATCAACGCGAACAAGCACCTCCTGCTGCAGAAGCTTGAAGAGCAGCTCGAGCGGGAGAAATCCATCATGTACTTCAGCTGTAACAACGGCGACCCGAAGGTGCCTTTCGACCTCGCGGCGGAGAACGATTTCAAGTGCCCGAAATGCGGGGGGAGGCTCGAGGCATACGACAACTCAAGTGTACTCACCTCGTTAGAGCGCAGGGTCCAAGCGCTCCGGCAGCAGCTAGTGGGGAGCTAATTGATTGGGCGGGAGGACGCGCTTCGCGCCCTTCGCGAGGCGGGATGTTCTAAGGAGGTCATCTGGCACTGTCTAGCTGTGGAGCGGACGGCCCTCTCGATCGCTAAGCAGATTCGCACGAACGGACACAAGATTGACCTGAAGCTCGTAAGCCGCGGGGCGCTTTTACACGATATCGGACGGACGAAGACCCACGGAATCATGCACGGGGTCGAGGGAGCTAGGATTCTCCGAAATATTGGGCTGCGCGGTTTCGTCAGGTTTGCGGAGTGCCACTTGGGTGCTGGCATCCCGGCGAGCGAAGCCAAAGAGCTCGGGCTCCCTGCGCGGGATTTCATCCCCCGCACGCTTGAGGAAAAGGTGGTGACCTATGCAGACAAACTCGCGATGGGGCGCCGCAGGACCTCTTACGAGCGAGCCCTCGAGTGGTTCAGGTCGGAACTCGGGCCGAAACACCCTGCAGTCGAACGCTTTAAAAAACTCCATCTTGAAATAGAAAATCTTTGCGCTAAAAAATAGGTTTCACCTTAATCTCGTAGGAATTGAGCTCTTGAAATCTGTCTTCAAGTAAGCTTCAACGTTATCAAAGTATGCGCGTCCCACCCCCCAAAGTTCATTTCTGAAAGTAGATGGTGAGCCAATCGCTTTCATCCTCAAGCTGCCATCTGTTTTCCACACCAGTAGTATCACATCGTTGAAATCTGGGTTCCACCTCTGGCCGTTTTCCCAGCTGAGGTTCTCCTGGTAATCGTCGAAGTCGTAGGATTTTATCCTGATGTCGTAGATTGGGATGCTTTCAGGGGTGGGCGGCAAGACGATGGGCACGGCATCGTCGGGGTGCTGAAAGTCTACGGCCTCTGAGGTGTATGTTGCAAATAGTGTGCTCTCAAGCGAAGATTGGGTGGCCAGCCATAGCGTTACAACTACAACTGCTAGCGCTAGCAAAATCACAGCCAGATATCTTTCTTTTTCACGCAAATCATTTGACTGTGGGAAAATAAAACGCAGTGATGGTGGGCCCGCCGAGATTCGAACTCGGGACCTCCACCTTTCTCACCGGGATGGATGTAAGGGTGGCATCTTAACCACTAGACCACGGGCCCAAGCTAATTCTGGGGCCCGCCAAATAAAAACTCACAACCCTTTCGCCACCATGATGACCTCGAGCACAACTATGGCAATGATTAAGAGCATCATCAGAAACTCGAGCGTCATCGCGCGGTGCACATCGACGCGCTCCATCGCCATAGCGTAAAGCTCTTGGAGGCGATCTAGCTTCTTGTCAACCAGCCCCATCCAGTCGGCGATGCGGAAGCGCTCGCTGGCTATGCGGTATAGCTTGCCCAAGTACCACTCCCCCGTGAGTTTCGATATGTTGTGGGTGTCCTCGATGAAGTCCGTCACCTCGACCCGACACTCGGCCAGCTCCCGGGTCGCCCGCATCAGCTCTCCGTAGGGGCGGCTACGCCAAGTCACCCCCATTCGCGGTTGCCTGAAGACCGAGCGCAGGGAGTCGTATGCCCGCTCAACCCTTAGGTCAAGCAGGCGGTCGTAGGTTTTTAGCTCAAGCAGCTGGACTCGAGCGAACTCAATCATGCGCACGAGCTCGTCCGTGTACTCGACCGCGCCGCTGATGAGAGCCGAGTACCAGTCGACCACCACAATGTCCTCATCGGAGTAGCTGAGGTAGAGCTTCAGAGCGTCCTCGGCCTCCCTGTCGCTGAGCGAGCGCCAGTCCCGCTCCCCCCGCAGCAGCCCGGCCGTCTGCTTTCGGAACTTGGTGAGGAAGTCCTCGGCGTCCAGCCTCGGCTCCGACTCGGCGATGAGGATGAGGGTGTAGGTCTCGGGGTGCTCGAAGGCGGGGTAGGGATAAACTATCGCTGATTTGATCGTCTTTTTCAGCCCCTCAAAGAGTTCCAGGGGGATCTCGTCGAAGTTCACCTCCTTTCCAGCGACCTTCACGCGCCCCTCGTTGAGCCCCACGAGTTTTACCAACCCATCAAAACTCAAGTTGCGGAACTCGACGCTGATGTAGATACCGATGACTCCTACAGGGAATATGCGCCCCTCAACCGTGACGGTGTGCTTGTCCACTTTTCGTGACCCTAGGTCGACCTCGAGCGGCTCGAACCCGACCTCTCGGTATTTGGGTGCTAGAATCCGCGCACCCCTAGCGCGCGGGCGTTCGATGGGGCTCAGCTTGTCCTTGGGAACGTGCTCGAGGTCGATGTCTCCTCCCACGTCGTAGAAGTACTGGAAAACAACGCGACCTGTGAGAGATGGGGCCTCTGGCATTCGCTTACCACGCAGGGTTCGGCTCACGAAAACTTAAAGATGGCGCCGGGGCAGGGATTTGAACCCTGGAGGCCCAAAGGACCAACAGGTTAGCAACCTTTAGCGGACCCAGCAAGACCGGGCCTGTCGCCATACCTGGCTAGGCTACCCCGGCACATTATGAGTTTTGTTGTATATCAGTATAAAATCAATGCGCTGGCTGTTTTTGCTTGTTTATAAAAAAACCTCCACCCAAAGCCTCGGCGGGCAGCATGAAGTCACGCCAGAACTTGCTGAGCTTTTTGGAGCATACGCTGGTGATGGTACGATGAGTATCAACAGAGGTACAAAAAGAGGGAGGAAAGTGTTGTTGTCAATAGCAGCTAGTGGCGACGAAAAGGAATGGTTAGAACATGTTGCAAATCTCTATGAACATATTTTTCTCTTAGACCAAAAGTCGTGTGGAACTCAAATGTATATAAAATACAGATAGGAGTTAGCAGAATTTACAAAGCCTTCCTAGAAGCAGGGCCCCATGTGGGTGAAAAATCATTAATTGTGAGAATTCCTTCAGTAATAATGAAAATAAACGAGGATGCCATTTACAAAGCATTCTTGAGAGGGTACTTTGATGCTGATGGTTGTGTATATTTCGAGAGGAACCCGCAAGAAAAATATGGAGAATTCAAGAAAACTCATCACTATTACCCTAGAGCAACATTGAGCTCAGTTTCCAAAGATTTAGTCAAAGATGTTGAGCAGATACTAAAGACAACCGGTTTTCGATTCTATACCCGAGAATGGGTCCCACTTAAGGCAAGAGAACATAAAAATTATGTCATCACCATAGTCGATTCTGAACAACTTAAGGTTTGGATGAAAGAAATCGGATCTTCAAATCCGGTACATATTAGTAAATCTAATGTTTGGAAAAAAATTTGGGTTTTGTCCACCAAGAACTACGCTTGAACAAAGAAGACTGATGCTCTCGGGAGAACTCGATCCAGAGATTTTTACGATAATTAAGGCGACGAGCGCGCCCGAAGTCGACACCTTCCCCGCGCGCCGATTGCTGGTCCCTAGCTCCATTCCGTGGTCCGCAAGCGCCGCACGTTCTGCCTACCGCTGCTACCTTCCGGTCCTGACGGGGTTCGACAGATAAGGGCGGTTCTCCCTGACCCTACGGCCAAGGCCCCGCCGCCGCCGACCCTACGGGACGGAACTTCGACGCCGGAAACCAGGTCGCCGCGCAGTTCCGAACGCCTTCCCCGAGCTTTCGACCCACCATAAACCCCATTTGTGGTAGAGGGGAGGGGTAGCCCCCCGCCATAGCTCGCCGCCATGTTTATGTAGATTTTGTAGAAATAAGGGTTTTCTGCTTCCGACCCAGCCCGAGCCCCCGCAGGAGCTCGCAGCTTTTGCACAGGGTCGAGGATGTCGGCTCCCCGCACACTTCGCATCTGCGCATCTCAAACTCCGGCATGGCTTCAGCGAGGTGAGGCCTCATGCGGTCGAACATCCTCAAAATCATGAACTTCGAGTTTGGGTGATTGGCTTCGAGTCGGTTCAGGAACTCGCGGATTTCGGCATGGATTCCTCCCACGTAAGGGCAGACCCCCAAGTGCACTTTAATTCCCTTGAGCAATGCGTAGAGCGCCACCTCCTTCTCTGGGATCCCCCGCAGCGGCTTCACCCGCGGGACGAAACCCTCGCGCGGCGGGTAGCTCGGCCCCAAGCGGTAGAGCCTAGAGAAGTCGGCCCGGACGTAGTTAAGCATGATTGCCTGAACTTCATCATCAAGGTTGTGCGCGGTGGCGAGCTTGTCCGCGTCTAGTTCCCGTGCGGCTTGGTTCAGCAGCGAGCGGCGCATCACCCCGCAATAGGTGCAGGGATTCAGCCCAGTCCCCTTGCGCCTCGCGAGCGTGGTGATCTGATCAAGCGTGGCGCCAAATGCCTGCTCGAAGCTCACCACGAAGTGCTCGACCCCCAGCTGCTTGGCGTTCTCCCGGGCTATGGGCAGGCTCTCCTCCCGGTAGCCCCTTATCCCCTCGTCCACGGTCACAGCGACGAGTTCACAGTTTTTCCTGCGGCAATAATCGGCAAGGAGGTGCATGCATGCCACGCTGTCCTTCCCCCCTGACACTGCCACCGCAACCCGCTCGCCCGGAGAGACCAGCCTGTGCTCCCCCATCGACCGCCGAAATCGACGCTCCACGCTCCTAATCATGCAGCGGTCGCAGAGAAATACCCCTGCGTATCTGCGGTGGTATGCGGCGCGCCGACCGCAGAAAGTACATTTCGTCACTCAACCACCTGTCACGACCGGCAAGATTTCAACCGAGTCCCCATCGGCCAGGCGCTCCTCCTCGGCGACGATTTTGCCGTTCAACCTTACTACGACGGTTTCTCGATTTAGGCCGAGCTGGTTGAGTAAATCAGCAGCCCTTGTCTTTTGTGCGACCCTGACCTTACGCGTGGCCCTTTGCCCTATGACCCTCACTTTAACAGTAATTTCACCCAATCTCATCACCTCGGCAGCGCGAGGAAGAGGTTCATCAAAATAAGCACCAAGACGACATACGAGAGGGCCCGAACCACGCGCTTGGCTTTTTCCTTCGAAACCCTGCGCTCAAGAACTGCCTGCATCATGTAGCCACCATCGAGTGGTACCGCGGGAAGCATGTTGAAAAGACCTACGCCTAAATTCAAGACAAACATCCATTTTATGATGTCGATTACTGCCCACGGGACAAGGGGCGTGTACACGTAGGGATGAAACACTGGGCGCCCTAGCAACTCACCCATCGCCGCCCCCATCGCGAATAACGGGTTCGCGAAATTCCAGCGGGGAGGCGCAGATATCGGCCAAACCCCTAATGAACCCCTATTTTCATTTTCAGGGTTTTCGGCGAGCGTGATGTGGATAGTTTCGCCTTCAGTGACCACCCAAATGTTGTCGCCGGGCTGTTTGTTTTCTAGGAAATCGTAGAAATCATCCAGCGTGTTTATGGGCACGTTGTCAAGTTGATAAATTCGCGAGCCCAAAGCAAAGTTTTCCGCGGGATAATTTTTGTAGGTAGCATATACGTAAACTCCGGGCCTGGGCACCAGAAATGCGAGGAGAATTCCAAGGCATATAAATGCGAGCACGAAGTTTCCCATAGACCCCGCCGCAAACATGCGCAGCTTTTTTGAAATCGGCGCCCGCATCAGCTGTTTTTCGTTCGGCTCCATAAATGCACCTGGAATCGCCACTAGGACCATCCCACCTACTGATTTCGTCTCGAGCTCTTGCGCGCGCAACAGGACACCATGAGAGAATTCATGGACCAACAGAATACTCCCAATCGCCACTAGCCAAGCGACAAGAGTGAGCCCAGGGATTAACCCTGGGTATGCTAAAACTACGCCTGGAAGCCTTACTGCTGGGTGAGTAAGCACAAATATCAGGTTGAGAATGATCATCACGAAAACGAAGACCATTAGGGAAACCCCGACCGCTGCTGCCACGGTGCCATAGGCGCGCCATCCTCGCTTGGAGACCCCCGCCACACGATCGATAAAATTCAGCCCCCGCTTCGTGCGCCACATCATCAAGCCGGGGGCAATCGTAAACCCGTGCTTTTCAAGGCCATACCAGCGATTCAATAGACCTATGAAATCCCAGAATAGGAGGAGCAGAGCGATAGCGAAGAGCACCTCATCAAGCATCTGAAGCACCGTAGTCAATACCACTGACAAAGTTTAAACGTCTGCGTTAAGCTCTGGTGTTGGGAAGCGGATGTTCTCGCTGGTGTTGACTACGGTGAAAAATCGGGCGGAGGCCAAGCGACTGAGTGAAAAGTTGGTGTCGGAAAAGCTTGCAGCATGCGTGAGCGTGCTCCCGAACGTGAAATCCGTATACCGATGGCACGGAAAGATCGAGCGTGCGAGTGAGGTACTGCTCGTGGTGAAGACCTCGGCGAAGCTCGACCGCCTAATCCCGCGTATCAAGGAACTTCACAGCTACGAGGTGCCGGAGATTCTCGTCCTACGGGTGGAGCGAGGGCTACCCGAGTATTTAAAGTGGTTGGAGGAAAGTTTGAGGTGATTGCATGCCCGTTGACTTGGAGAACGCCTATCGTTTGATCGCTCCGCGGCCAATCGTGCTGATCACCACGGTCGACAAACAGGGCCGAATCAACGCTGCCCCCATATCTTGGGTGACGCCGGTTGAATCTGACCCGCCGATCATCGTTTTCTCGACCAGCTATGAGAGCGACACCTACCGCAACATCAGCGAGACAGAGGAATTCGTCCTCAACCTCGTCCCGGAAAAAATCAAAAAACAGATGTACACGTGCGGCAAGAGCTTCCCGCGTGGGGTCAACGAGCTTGAGAAGGCCGGCCTGAAGTGGGAGCCCTCGGATAAGGTGAAGCCGCCAAGGATCGTCGAGTGCCCGGTCAACCTCGAGTGCAGGCTCGACTGGACCCACCAAGGGCCGGAGTACGTGGTGGTGGCTGGGAGGGTAGTCGCAGCGCATGCACGAAAGGGCGCAATGAAGGCGGGGCGGTTGAATGCGGAGTGGGTTAAACCCCTGCTTCACGTGTCGGGCAAGAGTTTTGTGATCGGAGATCATGAAACAGAGCTATGATTTAATGGTAAGGCCGGTTCGCGCTGCTGATATTTTGGAAGTCACTTACACCAACAAACGCTGGGAATTGTTCAAACGTTTTCGGCAAGGCGCGCTGGAGATAATGGCCGCGCTAGATAAACATGGTATCGAGTCGCTGGTGCACGGCAGCGTCGCCCGTGGGGATGTCGACGAGCACAGCGATGTAGATGTTTTCATCCCCTATGTGGTTCCGTCATACAGGGTAGAGCACGCGCTCCGCGAGGGCGGATTTGAGCCATCAAAGCGGGAGGTGGTGATGGCGACCCCATGGCAGCTGCCCAAGGCGCACGTGTACATCGAGGAGGATCGTTCTACAACCTTTCCACTGGTGAAACCGAAACAGCTGGAGCTGGAGTTCTATTACTTCGGTGGTGCGGTTAATCTCAAGCAGGTCAAGCAAGGTGTTCGTGTGCCGGGAGTGGACAAACGCCTCATTCTAATCGAACCCACTAACAAGGGGCATGTAGAGGGTCCAGTCGTAGGTAGGGAAGCAGAGGTGGCGAAGCTGGTCGGAGTGGGGCTGGAGATAGTTCGGGAGCGTGTGCAGGTCTTGACCCGCAGAGCGGATGTCGGGCGCACCGGGATTTTTGTGCAACGCGAGCTCGCCCCCGACGAAAATTTTGAGGCGGTTTTCAAGGAATTGGTAGAGGAAAATCCAGCGATGAAACTTCGTCTTAAGGAAAAATAATTTATAGATCTAACAGGTTTTGATCAAAAACACGAGTTTTAGGTCGGGTCTTTCAAAAGCTGTTCAAACCTTGGACAATCCCGAGGCCAATCTTAATCGGCGTGATACCCTTGATCGCGGTGCTTGTTGCGCTGTTTTCCCAATACGTCGCCTTCCCGTCAAGAGCGGTTCCGCGGTGCCAGGCCTGATCGTGACCGGATTGATAATCGGTGTGCCACTAGCCTATAAATTCCGGGCAAAGAGGATCAGGGGGTTCCCTCGGGGCGATGATCGTCATCGGGTTCTTCCTTGTGCCTTACTTCGCGTTCTTCTTGGGCAAAATGCACTTGTTCGCTGTCGACCAGCTTCCAGAGGGTTTCAAGGTGAAAGAGATGAGGGTATCGCTTGACCACGTTAATTTTGTGAAAACTGACTAGGGCGAAATATGGGCGACGGGATCATCTACTTTTACCCTGTGCTCTGGAGCGGCGAGAATACATGTTGGCATCATTGACCTCCCCGCCGGCAGTTATATCGGCAGAAACGTTTACCTGAGCAGCGTCAGCGTTGATGTGGAGGCAGACATATCCAAGTTGAAAGACCCCGTGACAGGTGAATCACCCCCCGAGAATTACCAGACGGTATACGATAATTTCAAGACAGTCTTTGATTACAGCTTCAAACTAAGGTTTCCAACAGGCAGCTCAAGTAACTGGTCAGCGTTGGATGGATCAAAATTCACGTTTACCATGACCACCGGGCCATTCCAAGAGTTCCAGTCTGATCCGACACAGGTAATGACTTACCCGGGCTTCGGAGGGCCGGACGTCACCCTAGACTTCACCCTTAGTGAGGATGGAACGGTTACCGCCACACCAATATTGGACTTCCCACCGGGCATGGGTTC
This sequence comes from Candidatus Hodarchaeaceae archaeon, assembly GCA_030016755.1. Lineage (GTDB taxonomy): Archaea > Hadarchaeota > Hadarchaeia > Hadarchaeales > Hadarchaeaceae > JASEJC01. Next base: position 19,868 of record JASEJC010000010.1, read on the forward strand.
ACCTGCTGGAACAACCGGCGCACCGCCCAGCTGTGCTGAAATCAACCTGCCGCGTATATGAACGCGCGGCAGCTCGCATTTTTAAAGCGCGGCTTCCTCAAAACGTGAAACTACAAATTTCTTATCGAGAGCCGAAATTAAGCTCCCCGCCCGCGGCCCGGAGTCTCTCCCAAGCAGCACCAGATAAATCGCCTTAAACAGCTCCGCTGCCCCGAGCCCCACTCCTTCTGAAACTGCGTAAATGTGATTGTGAAGTCCCACGGGGGTGAAATCCCGCGATGAGAGATCAGCAGCCAGACGCTTCAGCCCCTGTTTCTGCTTTTGGGTTAAAACTTGCTTGACCTCACCGGGCAGAGTTTCCAGTAGGGTAAAGCGCAAGCGTTCCGGAGCATGCTGCGAGACCCAACTGCGCGCGCAGGCGAGCCTTTGCACGGCCAACTTTCGGTCTAGTGCGGTTGGTTTTATAAAAAATTTTCTCTTGATTAAGATATCCGCAGCGCGTTTGTCGCCCCCCTCCGTTATCTGCCCCAACGCCGCCGCAAATCTGAAGGGCACGCGTTGGGGTTGCTTCCTCGGCGCCCGCTTGACTTGAGAGAGCTCGTAGATTCGCCCAAGTTGCTTTCTCTTGTGAAGGGTGACACGCACTTTTTTGAAATAAACTTGCTCGGTGCGGTCATATTCATCATAAAAATCAAGCAGCGGCAACCCCGGGTCGAACTCCTTCGCCTTCATCGGCTTGCTCCGAAAAATAAAGTACCGCAGGAGCTCCGGCTCTGCTATGCTCAGCCACTGAGGCAGCGTGAAGACAACCCCCCTCGACGATGACATTCGCCTGCCTTTCAGGCTCACCCACTCGTACGGCACGGGGTATGGGGCATCACAGCCAAAGACCTTCTTCGCAATCAACTTTCCCGTGTCGTAGCTGCCGCCGACGACCGCGTGGTCCTTCCCGAACGGCTCGCACGTGACTTTAAGGAGCTTCCAGCGTGCTGGCCACTCGACCCTCCATGTGAGCTTCCCATCGCCCCGTGTATAGTCGGCTTCGCCCTCGTGACCGCACCCTGCAACATAATCACAACCCTCGCATCGGTATTTCACGTAATCGCCATGCCAAGAGATTGCCCTCGTGGTGGCGATCCTCCCACAATTCTCACATATCACATCAAACGGCAGCCAGTTTTCAGGTAACGGTTTATCGCGGTACCGATTTAGAATCGCGCGAATCTCGCTGGCCTGCTCAAGCGCCTTCCTAATCAAGCTGGCCATGCGCCCGCTTTTGTAAATCTCAGCGCCCGAGTAAATCTTGACCTTGATCCCAAAGTCGTCAAGTGATTCGATGAAGGGGTTGGAAAAGTAATCGACGAAGTTCTTGTATTTCGGGTCCGGTGACGGGATGTTGAGATAAGGCATGCCAAGATATTGCTTGTACTCCTCAGCTAGATCCCCCTCGTTCAACGGCCAAGGTATCCGTCTCATAGGATCGTAGTCGTCAGCGTACCAAATCGCTTGCGCCTCGCCTCCCAGTTCCTCGACAGCCCTGCGGATGCCATCTGCGATAAAGACGTCATTACAGTGGCCGATATGAATGTGGCCGGAAATTGAGATGCCGCTGGCGATGATGTGCCTTTTTCCGCGCTTCATCAAACCCCTTGCAACTTTATCTATCCAATGCATGCCAACCGAGGAAGGTTTTATACCACACACCTAAAATCTTAGCGGGTTGGGAGATGAAACCAGCAAAACGTATGGAATCCATTCCGCCGTCGAGCACGCTCAGGGTGCTCGGCTTGGCAAAGGAACTCGAGCGCCAGGGCAAGAAAATCATTCACATGGAAGTCGGCGAGCCAGATTTCGATACACCTGCCCACATCAAGAAGGCGGCCGAGGAAGCCCTTGCTCGCGGGATGACGAAATATACTCCAAGTGCAGGATTGCCAGAGCTCAGAGAAGCGGTCGCAGAGCACCTGGCGACAAAGGGGATCAAGACCACGGCTAAAAATATCATCATCACGCCAGGGGCAAAACATGCTATTTTCTGCGCGATGGCGGCCACGCTGGATCCCGGTGATGAAGTGATTATCCCCAGCCCGTGTTGGACCTACGAGGCAATGGTCCGCATCGTCGGCGGCAAGCCGGTCTTCGTGAAGACCTCCGCCGAAAACGGATTCAAGTTGAAAGTGGAAGATGTTCAAAAGATGCTGACCCCAAAAACCAGGATGCTTTTGCTGAACTATCCAAACAACCCAACGGGGGCGGTGATGCGGCAGAGGGAAATTCGACCGCTTGTCGACCTCGCAACTGATCGCAAACTCTGGGTCCTGTCCGACGAGATATACGACTGTCTTGTTTACGAAGGCGAGCATGCTAGCCCCATGTCGTTCCCCGGCATGGCTGAACGAACAATTTACATAAACGGTTTCTCGAAGGCGTACGCGATGACTGGCTGGCGTCTGGGCTATGCCGCGGCACCTGCTGAGCTAATTGCCGAGATGAGCAAGATTCAGGAGGCCTCTACCTCGTGTGTGGCGGGATTTGTACAGGCTGCAGGGATCGCGGCTTTACGAGGGCCCCAGGGATTCATCACAGAAATGCGCGAAGAGTACAAGAGGCGAAGAGATGAGATCGTCAAGGGGCTGAGCTCTATAGATGGAATCGATTGCGCGAAACCTGAGGGGGCATTTTATGCTTTCCCAGTCATAAAGAAGCTCGGGATCCCGTCGCTCGAATTCTGCGAGGTTCTTCTGCGTGAAGCGGGCGTAGCAGCCGTGCCGGGCAGCGGATTCGGTCCCTATGGTGAAGGACACGTGCGGTTCAGCTACGCGACATCGATGGAGAACATCAAGCAAGCGATCAAACGCGTTGGGGAAGTTGTTGGGAGCCTTCGGTCTCATAAATAGCTGTCATCACCTTTCGGATCTCCCTTGCTTTTTCGCGCCCGATGCCCCTCACTTGTTGCAGCTCCTCCTCCGACGCGCGCATTACCTTCTCAACTGTGCCGAAGTGCTCGAGCAGCCTTTTCGCAAGCACGGCTGAAACCCCCGGCAACCCTTCGACTATAAAGCGTTGGTATTCAGAGAGAGTTAATCCCTTGGGCGCGCCCCGCACCGCAACCTCCCTGTTCTCCGCCATCTGTTCGCGCCTTGCGATGGCGGCGAGGATTAGGGCTGTTTCCTTTTCATCTCGAGTCGGTAGAATTGAAATTCCGAGATCCACAACGAGCGCGGCCAACGACCCGCGAATCGCGTTGGGATGAATCGCCCGTCGTGAGTACAAACCCTTCCCCTCAAGGATGAGCACTGGCCGTTCGAATGTTTCACGCAATAGTTTGGCTTGGCTTAGAAGCCGCTTATCTACGATGGATTGTAAAAAATCCCCAACTGATTTTCTCTCGACTACGACACGGTCGCTGAGTATGAAATCACCGACGCTGAGCTGGCGTGCTTCAACCTCGATGCCAAGTTGTATGAGTTCATCTACCACCCCTGAAGGGACCTCACGGTGGTCTGCTATGATTTTCAACTTTTTTTCAATCAAATCTTCAAGCGTTTTTTGCGCGGACATCTTTTTCCCTTTCAGAATTACACGGGAGGTGATAAAAGCCCGTATCAAGGCTAAGAGAAGGTTTTTAAAGGCTCCTTCTAAGTGGTTAGTGTCAAAAAAGTGGGGGAGGTGAAGTAATGGCAGTGAAGGGTGGAGTTGCGTTCCCTGGTGTGATTGAAGCGTTCATTAAGCTAGTGATCGGTGTGATTCTGGCAGCAATATTCCTTGCAGTAGGATGGCTAGCATTTGAAGCTATCGCAAAGGATCTCGTCCACAGTCTCGCAACGCCCGAAGCTGGGACCGGACTTGGCATACTTGCAGGCGCAGTAGTTGTTGGCGTCAGCATTGTCGTTGGGGCAACGATGCTGTCACTGAAAAAGTAATTTAGTTGGGGGGGAGATACATCTCCTCCACTTTACCTTATTTTTGATCGGTTTTAGTCTGAAATAGGGTTATCAAGAATCACTTGACCACGAGCAGCGTGTAAATTAATACCCAAAAGATAAGCCACATGATAAAGTGGGGCCAAAATCCGGTCATTGCGACACTGACTTTCTTGCCCTCACGGGACTCTTCAACAGGGGTCATCAGAAATTTATTCTTGATTTTTTCATGGGCAGCCAACTTATATGATGCATAAAATAAAATGAGTGCTATGAGTGGTGCAACAATGTTGAGCTTGATATCGGCGCTTGTCATGAGACCTGAGATGAAACCAGCTATCGCCCCTGCGACAGCGAAGAATATCGTTAACCTCCCGACAGACAACGCAAGTTTTTTAACTGGCTCCATTTTCGACCCCTTGGTGATGGCATGAAGTTGTCCATGTCGAGCTTGGACATTATGGTCTGCGCTCGGGAGCTTAAAAACACTATTGGTTTTCAAGTTGACAATGTTTACGAATCGAATGGTATGATCCTACTACGCCTACGCTCCCCGAAAGAGGGACGCCGGGACTTGGTTTTGGAGCTTGGTCGAAGAGTCAACTTAACAAAAAAGGCGTACAGAGTTCCAAAACAACCGAGCTCTTTCGCCCAGTTACTTCGTAAGCACTTGAAACACACACAACTTTCCGCTGTCGAGCAACCTGATTTCGAACGTATCCTCGAGCTGAAATTTTCCAACCACGAAGAACGTTTGCTGATCTTGGAACTTTTTGGCAGAGGCAACCTAGTGCTCTGCAATCCTCAACGAAATATCATTCAGCCCTATCGGGTAGAAAGATGGAGGCATCGCACGCTGAAAGCTGGAGATAGATACGCGTACCCGCCGAGGAGGGTTGATAGCTTAGAGTTGCGCGACGTGCCTGCATTACACCGTGCTTTTGAAGGCGCACCGGATTTGGTGCGGGGCCTAGCGATAAATTTGAACTTGGGAGGTTCGCTTGCTGAAGAGATATGCGCTCGTGCATCGGTACCGAAAAGCCGCAAGCCTAAGGAGTTATCAGAACAAGAAGGCAACGCGATTCTCAATTCGATGAAAGACTTGCTTACTCAAGAGCTCGCGCCGAACATCGTATACGATGACAAGAAACCAGTGGATGTCGTACCCTTTGATTTCAAAATCCATTGTGGTAAGCGTGTGAAGCGGTTCGGTTCGTTCAATGAAGCCCTCGATGAATATTTCAGCGCTCTCGCTGTGGCCTCGGCTGCTGAAAAACAAAAGAAGCGTTTTGAGCGTGAACTCGATAGGCTCCGCAAGAGACAGATGGAGCAGGAGGCGCGATTTGCGGACCTCTACGAGAAATCTGTTGAATCCAAACGAAAAGCTGACCTCGTTGCAATTCATCATACAATGATAAACGAAGTCTTGAAGCGCTTAGACGGGCTCAGGCGTAGAAAGGAGTGGCAAGCTGTTATTGATGAAGTTGAAAAAGCTAAAACCGCCGGTGACCCCTGGGCCGAACTCGTTCGAAAGATAGATCCAAGCGCGGCGAAATTGGAGCTGGAGCTAGTGGGACAGCGAATCGTGCTGGACCTTCGCGTTTCAGCGTTCGAGAATGCTTCCCAATTATACGGGCAGTATAAGCGGTTAGCTGAGAAAGCCGCTGGGGCAAAGGAAGCCCTAAACCAAACAACGCGCGAGCTCGAGAAACTGATCAACATTGGAGTACCTGAAATTGAGATCCCCCCTCCAGTGAAACCTAGGAAGCCCAAATGGTTCGAGCGTTATCGGTGGTTCATCTCATCAGACGGGATGATCGTTATTGGCGGCCGGGACGCGAAAACCAACGCCGAGGTCGTCGACAAACACATGGAGCCTAACGACCGCCACCTTCACGCAGACATTGTCGGGGCGCCCCATGTGGTGATCAAGACGGGCGGCAGGGATGTCCCCGAAACCACTCTGAGGGAAGCGGCGGAGTTTGCGGCCATGCATTCCAGAGCATGGAAGGGGGGGTTGGGGAGTCTTGATGTTTATTGGGTGATGCCTAAGCAGGTATCTAAGCAGGCGCCCTCAGGTACCTATCTCCCCAAAGGCAGCTATGTAATCGAAGGAAAACGTAACCTCCTGAAAGTTCCAATCAAAGCAGCCATCGGGATCCTAACTTTGGACGGCGAACAAGTCGTGACCTGTGGTCCACTAAGTGCTGTACAAAAACACTCGCGGGTCGTGATCGAGCTTTCTCCTGGGGGTTTGAAAAAGTCGGACTTGGCGCGCCAAATCCAGGGCAAATTCAAGGCTGATGGCATCGAAGTTTCAATCGAGGAAATCGAACGGGCGCTGCCCCCCGGCAAAGGTGAGATAAAAAGGTGAACCCATGAACAAGCGAGCATTAGCGCTGGCAGTCGGTTTGCTGATATTGGGCTGTTTAATCGTTTCAGAAACTGGTCGGGCCCAACAGAGTTTTGTATACTCTATAGAAGTGGAGGGAACAATCGACGCCGGCATCTCGAACTTCATCAGGAAAGCTATCGATCGAGCGGAGCGAGACAACGCCCCACTGATAATCAAACTCAACACTCCTGGCGGGCTGCTCACGTCGACAAAAGAAATAGTGGATAGAATATTGACTGCCGAAGTGAAGATTGTCGTCTGGATTACACCGCGGGGAGCGTGGGGCGCCTCCGCTGGC
>JASEJC010000011.1 GCA_030016755.1 Candidatus Hodarchaeaceae archaeon
TAAAAAAATAAAGCAAAAATTAGGCAGCTAGAGCTCAACGTCGAGTCCTAACTTCTCGCAGAGCTCTTTGTACCTATTACGTACGGTTACTTCAGTAACGCGGGCAACATCTGCCACATCCCGCTGAGTGCGCCTCTCCCCGCACAACACGCTCGCGATGTAGATGGCCGCAGCCGCAACCCCCGTGGGGCCGCGCCCGGAGGTGAGCCCCTTCTTCGTCGCCTCCTTCAGCAGCTCGATCGCCTTCGACTGTACCTCCCCGCTCAGGCCCAGCTCTGACCCGAACCGCGGGATGTAATCGGTCGGGCTCGTCGGCCTCAGGTGGATCAGCAGCTCGCGGGCGATGAACCGGTAGCTCCGCCCGATCTCCTTCTTGCTCACGCGCGAGACGTCGGCAATCTCGTCAAGTGTGCGCGGGACCTTGCACTCCCGGCAGGCCGCGTATAGGGCAGCCGCTGCCACTCCCTCAATCGAGCGCCCACGGATCAGCCGTTCCTCGACCGCCTTCCGGTATATCAGAGCCGCCGCCTCCCTCACGTTGCGCGGCAGGGCAAGGTGCGATGACATGCGGTCGACCTCCGACAGCGCGAAAGCTAGGTTCCGCTCGGTCGCGTCCGAAACCCGGATCCTGCGCTGCCACTTCCGGAGGCGATAAATCTGGGCCCGGCGCTTGGGCGTTAGGTCCTTGCCGTGGGTGTCGCGATCCCGCCAGTCGATCATCGTCGAGAGTCCCTTGTCATGTATAGTCAGCGTCATGGGGGCGCCAACCCTGCCTCGGCGTTCCCGCTGCTCCTGGTCGAAAGCGCGCCACTCCGGCCCCATGTCCATTATCTTGTCGTGGATGACGAAGCCGCAGCCGGCGCAGACCAGCTCGGCGCGCTCGTAGTCACGCACGAGCTTTGTGCTTTCGCACTCTGGGCATTTTTTCCGCTTTTCGACTTTCTCCACGCCTCTCCCCCATACATATGTCTGAACCGATGAGCCTCTCGAGGGCAGCCTTGGAAACGCCGGATGCAGGTTTTATCACCACATAAGGCGATTTTACGGGCCCAAATATTTCAAACACGCTTCCAATGCGTCCTCCCGCTGAATTGAATGCCGCCTGACTCAGTTTTGGAGCCTGATCTACCCGCACCACCAGCCCACGGGGGGTGATGTGTAGCGCCTTGCCTAGGGTTGCCAAACTTATTCCTCCGAAAGATTTAAGCCAAGTTTTCTATCCTATATTTAAGGTTTTCGTAATATTTAAAAGGAGCAGTTGGAGAGCATAATGCTCGGAATATTTTTAATTTACAGGGGCAATATCTATCGGATTGCTATGCCAAAGGCCCGTTCCCCGAAACTCGGACGGCTGGTGCTAGATGTCTTGAAACCCCATAGCCCGACCTTACCCGAGTTCGCCACGAAGCTCAGCTCGATGCCTAGCGTTGAGGGTGTGAACGTGACCCTTGTAGAGATCGACAAGGACACCGAGACCCTCAAGGTCACCATCGAAGGCAAGTTGGATTACGGCGAGATACGCTCCGCGATCGAGGAATGGGGCGGAGTCGTCCACAGCGTCGATGAGGTGGTAACAGGCACTCTAGTAGGCGGGGCCACCAAACGCCGGCCTAGATCTCGTACCTCCGAAAGCGGCTAGCCTCTTTGTTGGGACAATGCCGAAGATTTACACCATTGGATATGGAAATTGGAAGTTCAACGACTTCGTTGAATTACTCAAGCGTTTAGGCATCGAGTTGATCGTCGACGTTCGGCGCTTCCCGACCTCGAAGTGGCCGGAATTCGTGAAGGAGGCCCTGGAGCGCGCTCTCCCCGCGAAGGGAATTGGTTACGCCCATATTCGAGCCCTTGGTGGGTATCGAGGCGGATATGGTGAGTATACCAAGACCCAGGGATTCAAGCAGGGACTAAAGGAGCTGATGCGGCTCGCGCGCGAGAAGCCCTCGGCGATTATGTGTGTTGAATCAAGCCCGAGTGTATGCCATCGCCGTTTCATAGCACGCGAGCTGAAGCGACGCAAGTGGAAGGTCGTTCACATCGTGGGGAAGGGAAAACAAAAAACGTTATGATTTTTTCCCTGGCGCAGCCGGTTTCTCGGCGGGTTTCTCGGCTTTGACGGGTTTGGCCTCGAGCAACACGGCATCCACAGTACCGCTTTGCCCAGGGCGGCTCATCACTCGCGCTTTGCCAAGTTCGGTTTCGATGATTGCCCCTCTCGTCAAGACGTTCCTACGCACGAAGTGGGGGTCAGCAGGGTTCTCGACCACGGTGAGGATCTTGACCTTCTTCGCGCCGCCTGTTTTTGGGTCCATCACGTTCGCTACATCAGTGGAAAGCACGCTCGACTTTATGTTTCCCCCAAGGGTGCGTATTTTGACATGTTTTGTGGGACCAAGCTTGGGCTCAATGAATTCTCTACCCATCTCCCGTTTGCGCTTCATCCTCCTGGCCCATATCCGTCCGCCGCTGGGCTTCTTTAACGATCTCCCCTGCCACTTGGCCATGTAGGCACCGCTGAAACGGTTCTGTTTGAAAGTATAAAAGACTCTATCGCGCGAGTTCCTCGATGCGTTCGCGGATTAAATCGATGTCGTCCTCAAAACCGAAGTAGCTAGCGCCCCTCCGTGAGATCCGGAGCATCCGCGTGCGGCCGAATGGCTTTGATTCGATAAAGCCGAGCGCCAAGAGCTGCCTGACATGATCATAGACCCGGCTTCCCCGCAACTCGGCGAGCTTGGCTTGGGTAAGGTTTTGCTTGTAGGCGATCATGGCAAGGGTCTTGATGCCCCCCCGCGAGAGCGTCGTCTTCGATATGACCTTATCAAGCCTTGGCATGTATTTATCCTCGAGGCGGATCGTGAAGGTGCCCTTACCCACCTCGACCAGCGAGAGCGGCCCCCCACGTTTGGCGTAGTCGGCTTTCAGCTCATCGATGAGCTTTCGCACATAGGTTTCTGATGAGGTGTTCAAGATCTGCTGGATTTCTTCCATACTCAATGGATGGTCGGCCGCGTAGAGAGCAGCCTCCATCACCGCGCGGTCCTGTTTAGCCCCCATGTTTGGCCTCCTCCTTGGGGAGCGAGACTAAAATATCACTGAACAGCTCGGGTTGCTCCAGCACAACTTTTCCATCAACGTACAGGAAAAGTAGGAGAAGCAGAGTTCTAGCCACAGCGAGCCTAGTGCGCTCCTCTGCAAGCGTGAAGAGCGTGATGCGTGCACCAGAGGCGGCAAGAGTTGTAATCCGCTTGTAAAGCTCGTTTAGGTGTCTTTCTATGTTGACGTCGTACTCGCTCAGGAATTGAATGAGTTTTCCCATCTTTTTTCTTTTCGGCAGTTTTTTGGCCGGAATCTCCGCAAGCGCCTCTTGGAGCGCGCCAAGCAAATCAATAAGAGTTATTTTTCGAGGAGTATGCTGGACTATTGTTATCTGCCCAAGATCTGGGAAGTCAAGGTCGAGCAAGTCGTCGAGCTCTTCCTCAGCCTTTTGCTCCTTGACGTTTCCGTTTAGCACATAATCCGACTTTATCCGCAAAAGCACGGATGCCGAGAGTAGCGCCCGCCCCGATGTCCGCAAGTCCGGCTCTTTCTTAACCAGCACCCGCTCGAGATACACGTGGGTAAGTTTTTCTATGTCGATGTCCCACGGGTCAAGTTTATGCTGCTGCACCAGCTCGAGAAGCGTCTGAATCGGTTGATCGGTCAAGACGGTCATTTATCTCAACTCCCTATGCCCGAAAGCTCCACGGAGAACAAGCGGGAAACGCCATTTTCTTTGGCGACACCGAACAACCGATCAGCTACCGACATTATAGCATCGTGCAGGGTGATCACAAGGATTTGGGACTCGCGCGAGAACCGCCGCAACATCTCAGCAACCCGCTTCCGGTTTTGTGGATCAAGGTGAGCGTCTATCTCGTCCATCACGTAGAAGGTGGTGGGCTGGTACCGCTGGAGGGCGAATATGAAAGCTAGGGCGGTAAGGGCCTTCTGCCCACCAGACAGCTCGCCCACATACGGGACTTCCGTTCCCTCCGGTCTGGCCTTTATCTCAAGCCCCCCTTCGAACGGGGCTACCTCATTTTCCAGTACAAGTTCTGCCGTTCCGGTTGGCGATAGTTCGCTGTAAATCTCACTGAAGTGCCGCGAGATCTCGTTAAATGCCTTCATGAAGATATCTTTCTTTTTCTCATCGATGTTTTGCATGAAATCCAGCAGCGATTGTTTTTCGGCGATCAGTTTATCGTACTTTAATTTTTCAGTGTTATACTGGCGCTCTGATTCCTTGAAATCTCTGATGGCGCGTAAATTGATATCCCCAAGCGACATGATCTCCGCCTCAAGGGTTTTTGCCCTGCGCTCAAGAGCATCTGGGTTAATGTCTGCGGGTACACTTACCTTCATCTTGATTTTTTTGCATTTGTCTTTCACATTTTTGAGCTCGGTATTTAGGGAGGCCTCTTGGACCCGCCAATTTTGGAGCTTTTCTTCTAGTGCCCTTATTTTGGCATCCAAGTCACGTGCCCTTTTGTCGAGCCCGCGGGCTTTGTCCCGCAATTTCTCCCTTTCACCAAAAAGAGCCTCAATTGATGAGCGGATTTCCTTCTCTGACGCGCTGGCGCTTTCAAGCTTGGACTGGGCCTCTTGGATTTTCTTCTTTAGATCACCGAGCTGAGCATCCAGATGCGCGCGGGTACTCTTCAGGCCGATAAGTTTGTCGTGCAGCTCCACAACAGATGACTCTTGGCGAGGCTCCGAATGCAGCCGCGAGAGCCAGCCAATGCATTTTGAAATTTCATCTATTACGAGAAGAAGCTCGTCGAGAACTCCCCTAAGTTTTTGTATGGTGCTCTGAACCACGGTCAGCGATCTGTTTTCATCCAGGGACTTGCTGAGTGCGTTGAATTTTTCACGGAGGATTTCAAACTTCGATGAAAGCGAGGTAATTTTATCCGAGGGGGCTTTACTGTCTTCCCCGCCCATTTTTTTGATTTGCTCGACCACGGTTGCGATTTCTGCCTCGATATCTGATTGCTGCGCAGAAGTGGTTTTCAACAGTTCACTCAGGGTCTCTATTTGTGTTCGTGCCCTCTCCGCTTCCAGCAATATATCTGCGCTTCGTTTTTCATCTATGAGGTCACCGAGTTCCTTGATTTTTTCCTCATACCTAGTTACCTCATCAATGATTGCTTGGTGTTTGTCCCTCGACATTTTAATTTTCTTGCCCAGTTTGTCTATCCTCTGTTTTAGTAGTGAAAGCTTCTTAGCATACGTTTCCTGCTGTATCAGCAGCAGCGCCTCTTGAGTTTGTTCGAGTTCCCGCCTTAGTTGTTTGTAGCGGATGGCGGCCTCCATTTGCGCCCTCAGGCCTTCCATCTGGTCCGATATCGTGCGTAGAACGGCTCCCACGCTCTTGAGATTCATTTCAACTTTTTGAAGCTCAGCCATAGATTTCTGCTTCTTCTCGTCGTACTCTGCCACCCCAGCGAGGTCGTCGATGATCAACCTGCGCTCGAGCGACCCTAGGTTCACGAAGCGGTTCACGTCCCCCTGCATAACGAAGTTGTAGCCGCCGGTGCTGGCCATGCTGGCTGCCAGAAGGTCTACTATTTCTTGCCGGCTTGCACGCTTTTTGTTTATTCGGTAGGTGCACTTCCCGCTGCGGTCGACTCGGCGGGATATCACCACCGTCTGAGAATTTGTTGGAAGCTTGCCATCCTCGTTGTTGAAGTGGAGCGACACCTCGGCAAATGGCGCAGGGCGATGGCCGTTGCCGCCCTTGAAGAGGAGTCCCGACAACCGTTCGGCCCGCATCGCTTTCGCGCTTATCTCCCCTAGCACAAAACACAGCCCATCAACAATATTGCTTTTGCCTATACCGTTAGGTCCTACAAACGCAGTCAGCCCTTTTGAGAGGGGTATAGTGACCTTCGAATTTCCAAACGACTTGAAGCCTCTCAGCTCTATTTGGGTTATGTGCGGCACGTTTTCGACCCTAGGGGTTGTTCACCCCTTTTCCCCCGGGTCAGCCTCCAAAAGCAATTTATTCTATTTTTTACCGCTTAAATTTCTTTCGTTTTCAATTTTTACCTTAATTGGGAGCCATTTACCTCTAACACGGGAGGATGTGGCTCGTTCTGACCGAAAACCACGGGCTCAAGGGGTGATGGTCTCATAGGCTGTGGCGGCAATCATTACCGGGGTAATCTAGAGGTACCTCTCTAAAGGTCCACGCTAAGCCTAAAAGTTTAAAACGGCGTGGGGAAGTTGTTCTTGGGAGCTGAGTGTCTATAGAAAAGTTTCCAGTACACAAATTGCCCGGCATATCTAGAATTCGGGGCATCGCGGCGAAATATTACGAGAAACAGCTGCTGGCGGAGGTGATGCAGGGGGGAAACGTTCCCAAGCACGTCGCGATTATCTTAGATGGCAACCGAAGATTTGCGGAGAGCAAGGGGCTCGACAGGATCGAAGGACACATCTTTGGTGCCAAAAAGCTCGAGGAGGTGGTAGGGTGGTGCCAAGAGCTAGGGATCAAACACATCACCGTGTACGCCTTTTCGACGGAGAACTTCAACAGATCCGAAGAAGAGGTGGAAAAACTGATGAACCTCTTCGCCAAAAAATTCAGGGAGGTGGCGAAGGACGAACGCGTTCATAAGTACATGATACGTGTGCGGGCGATAGGCGACATGGGCTCTTTACCCGAAAAGGTTAGACAGGCTATCGAAGAGGCTCAAAGAGCAACTCATGGCTACGACGGTTACACTCTCAACATCGCTATCGGGTATGGCGGCAGGGCCGAGCTCGCGGAGGCCGTTCGGAAGATATGCGAGCGAATCGAGCGCGGTGAGCTGAAGCCGTGCGACGTGGACGAGTCCCTGATAAACCAGCACCTTTACACAGCTGGCCTTCCAGACCCAGACCTTGTCATCCGAACGAGTGGGGAAGAGCGCCTCAGCGGGTTCCTGCTCTGGCAGTCGGCCTACAGCGAGCTCTACTTCTGCGAGGCAAACTGGCCGGGGTTCAGCAGGATCGACTTCCTGCGCGCGATTCGAACCTATCAGGGGCGCGAACGTCGATTTGGGAAGTGAGGTCTTGAGGGCCGAGATTGCGGTTATCGGTGGCTCTGGTATATACTCGATGGCAGTGCTCAGAGGGGCCAAGACCACCGTGGTCCGGACGCCCTTTGGTGATTCCCCGGAGATTATTATCGGTGAACTCAAAGGACGCAAAGTGGCGTTTCTACCCCGGCACGGCAAGGGTCACACTGTCCCACCGCACTTGGTCAACTACCGCGCGAACCTCTGGGCCCTCCACAAGCTCGGGGTGAGGCGGGTCCTAGCCACGACCGCCTGCGGCACCATAAATCCTCGGATGCGTCCTGGAGACCTCTGCCTCCTCACCCAGTTCATGGATTTCACGAAGTGCCGCCCCCTAACATTTTACGAGGGGGGGAAGAGCGGCGTGGTGCATATCGATGTCTCGGAGCCATACTGCCCTGAGCTGCGCGGTGTCCTTACCGATATCGCAAAAAAGTTGGGGTTCCGGCTTCACCCCAACGCCACCTATGCCTGCATGGAGGGCCCGCGCTTCGAGACCGCTGCTGAGATAAAGGCGCTGCGGAAGCTGGGCTCTGATTTAGTGGGCATGACCAACGTGCCGGAGTGCGTCCTCGCGCGGGAGCTTGGGATGTGCTATGCTGCAGTCGGAATCGTCTCAAATTTCGCCGCCGGCATTTCTAAGACGAAGCTCACCCACGCCGACATCATCAAGCTTATGGGGAAAAACATAAAGCGCGTTCAAAGACTCTTGCTCGACGCGATACCAAAAATCCCAAAAGAACGCTCATGCCTGTGTTGCCGTGCGCTCGAGGGAGCCGCTGTAAGGGTTTGATCATTCTTCGTACATTTCCTCGTAGTACTCGGGCGGCTCGATCTCGTACTCCCTTTCAGCGGGGCGCTTCTCCTTCTTTTTCTTCTCGACGATGACCGCTACCTCTTTGACTTCTTTCCCTTTCTCCCTAATTTTATAAGCGGTGGGTTTTTTCACCTTGCCCTTATAGCCACAGCGGGAGCAGATCAATCGCCTCGAACGACCCACCTTGGTGGGAACCAACATTGTGCCACACTTTGGACAGAATTCCATGAGTGCCACCAACGTGATTGAGTTTTAAAAGTAGGAGGTCCTTATAAAGCTTTCTAGGCAACCAGTGCTGCCAAGTCACCTAACTTTTGTGAGCACGCGCCTGACGCGTTCTTCCATACTCTTAGGCGTGTCCAAGCGCTCGTCTACTCGGAGCGTGGTGATGACGCGGTTGACGCCGGCGTCGATGACGGCTTGGTGTGCCGCCTTGGCTATCTTCAAGGCCCTGTCGATATCTGCCTCGAAAACTGTAGATGTTGGCCCTAGCTTGTACTTGACACCGGCCCGCTTGACCTCGCGCAGGGCGGCCGCGATATATTTGCTCAACCCCGTGCTCCCCGTCCCAACTGGCACCACAGAAAGCTCAGCTATCACAAATCGTTTCACTTGCACCCCTCATCCCATTATATATGTAACAAAATAAGTATGCGCGGTGAATGGATGTATCTGGTCCTCGGTTGCGACGATGTCGGTTTTTCCGTCGCTAGCAAGCTCAAGGAACGAGGTGTTGAGGTAGTGGTAGTGGATAAAGACACTCAGCGCGTCCGACAGCTCAAGCTCATGGGCTACAATGCGGTGCTGGGCGACTTCCGCCTTCCAGAGGTCATCAGGGAGGCAGGGATTGAGCGGGCCGAAATGGTGCTTATAATGACCCCTGATTTCTCAACCATCCGGGCGGCACTTGGGGCGATTAACACGCTGAAGGTGGAACTAAAAGTGGACCCTGTAGTGGTCGCGCGAGTTTTGGATGACGCTGAAATAGATGAGGTAAAACGGCTGGGGGCGAGCGACGCCCTGCCATCCTCACAGCTCCTCGCGAACTTCGCCATCAGCAAGTTCGAGGGAGTGAAGGAGATGGTCAAGGAGAAGCGCTTACGGGCCCTGCTTCGAGAACTCAGCAGGGGCAGGATGGCGATAATTCTTCAGACCAACCCAGATCCAGACAGCATCGCAAGCGGGGTGGCGCTCAAGCGCTACGTGAAAGCATTTGGTGTGGACGCGGATATAATTTATGATGGTATCATTGGGCATCCGCAAAACCGGGCCCTCGTCAACCTACTCGAGCTGAACCTTCTTGAGGCTGAGAAGGTAGATTTCAAGACCTACAACTCCTTTGCTCTCGTCGATGTCTCAACACATGCCAATTGTGCCATGCCTAAGGAGATATTGCCCACCATAGTGATAGACCACCACCCCGTCCCGTCCGGTGAGGTGAAAGCAAGGTTCCAGGACCTCACATTTGTGGGAGCTGCCTCAACTCTTTTGACGAATTACCTGCGGTACGCTGCGGTCGAGGTAGACCCAGCGACCGCGGCAGCTCTTGTAATCGGGATACTGACCGACACGATGAACTTCACCCGCGGAGCCACTCCCCTTGACTTCGACGCTTTTGAGTACCTCATGAAGCTCGCCGATGCCGATGTCCTCAGGAGGCTCCAGGCGCCAACTGTCTCCCCCGATGCCTTTGACCTCTTCGCGCGGGCGATCAAGGCAAGCAAAATCAGGGAAGGTTTCTTAACGGTGAACTTGGGGGAGGTAAAAGACCGAGACTTGTTAGCGCAAGCTGCAGATTTCCTCCTCATTCGCGAGGGTGTGACCACGACGTTCGTCTATGGGATATGTGATAATCTCATTTACGCCTCGGCCCGGACGAAAGATGTAACACTTCACCTCGGGCAAACATTACAGCGGGCTTTCAGCGAGATGGGCTCGGCTGGCGGACACGCGCGGATGGCTGGGGCGACAATTCCGCTAGGGGCGATAGGGAGGATAAGTAAGGCGAGGCTTCGTAGGGAGATTGATCGGACGGTGGGGCGAAAATTCTTAGAAACAGCCGGCGTGATCAGACCGTATAAACCTAGACAGAAGCGAACCAAGCGGAAATGAGTGGCACCGTATGAAGTATTTACATACGGCGTTAAGGGGCGTATTGACGGACGAGGAGCTTAAATTGCTACCCGGCGGCTTCGAGCGCATAGGTCACGTAGCGATTGTTTCCATACCACCTGAGATTGTTCGCATGACCGATAACATCGCTGGTGCGCTGCTCAAATTAAAAAACGTGCGGACGGTCGCGATGCGTGAGGGGGGAATATCTGGCCGAGATCGAAGACCAAGGTTGAGAGTCATCGCGGGTAATCCCCAAACCGAAACCCTACATCACGAGAACGGTTGTTCATTCAAGCTCGATGTCGCGCGAGTGATGTTTTCCACTGGCAACATCTACGAGCGCGAGCGCTTGCCAAAACTCGTTGGGCCTAAAGAAGTGGTCGTGGATCTTTTCGCTGGAGTTGGGCAGTTCAGCATCCCAATCGCGAAGCACGCGGAGCCAGATAAGGTCTACGCCGTCGAGTTTAACCCGATTGCCTACGGGTACCTCCGGGAGAATGTCAGGATCAACCGGGTTGGGCATATTGTGAGACCATTGCTGGGCGATTGCGCGGAGGTTGCTCCCCGCGGCATTGCGGACCGCGTGATAATGGGCCTCCTGCACGTGACGCATCAATACCTCCCGCTGGCGATCGAGGTGCTCAAACGCAACGGAGGGGTCATCCACTACCATGAGAGTGTTCCGTCCAAGCTTCGGTTTGAGCGGCCGGTGAAACGCATACTGGAAGTAGCGGCTGGGCGGGAGGTCGAAATCCTAAACAAGCGTGTCGTGAAACGTTATGCCCCTGGAGTTGATCATGTGGTGTTGGATGTTAGAATCGGGCCCGGCCATGCGTGAAAATTGCGGCATTCAAGTTATTTGGTTTAAACGTGAACTTGACATGGAGATAGCTTGCAGGACCCAACTCCAAAAGAAATAATGAAGCTCCGCGCCGTTGCGGACTACCTGTTTGACAAAGGCGTTGGCGGGGCGCTCTTTCCCGACGGCATTCGCGTGGTGAAGAGCACGGGGCGGATACGACAGGTTTGGCTAGATGACAGGCCACTGTGTGCCATTCGCGCCTCGGATGGTTTCATCGTGCTAAACCGCAAAGGGGCTGAACTCGTGCACGCTACGTTAAAGCCACCCCGCCTGCGCGTGACGGTAAGTGATGACGCGGCGCCTTTCGTGACCAAGGGAAGGACCGTGTTCGCCAAACATGTCTTGGCAGCTGACCCCGAGATAAGGCCAGCCGAGGAGGTGCTGGTCGTGGATCGCCGTGACCGCCTGTTGGCGAGCGGAAAAGCCTTATTGTCAGGTGAGGAGATGTTAACGTTCGAGGTTGGTAAAGCCGTACAGGTCAGGCGGGGATTCGGTGGCGAAACCAAAAGGCGGAAAAGTCGTTCAAGAGTGGTGGAAGATTAAGACGATGCGGGATAAAGCAGAGCCGCTCCGAAAGCTTAGTGGAGCGAAGACGGCTAAAATGGGTGCTGAGCTATCTGACGCGGCGCTGAAACTTCTTGTCACCTCCCTACGGAGAGAAGGAAAGTTTGACGAGCTAGATAGGATCCTGTGGGGGGATCAAAAGTGAGTTACGAGGGAGTTGTGAACAGGATGGCTAGGGTGCTGAAGAAAGCAAAGGTACCTTACATGATAACCGGAGACTTGGCGGCCAATTACTATGGTTGTCCACGCGTTACATATGATCTTGATCTCGTCGTAGAATTAGACGAACCGAGCGCACGGAGACTCGCAGCCCTCGCAGCAAAAGCCCGTTTTAGGGTCCATAAGTCGGAGACGTTAGCGCTGGTGGAGGTTGGAAATAGGTTTGTCATGGAATCGTGGGAGAAATACAGGGTAGATTTTTGGCTTATACGGACAGATTTCGACAAGATGGTATTTGGGCGGAGAAAGAGGGCCAAGATATTTGGAACTTCTACTTGGGTTGTTTCCCCGGAGGACCTCATCCTGCAGAAGCTGCGCGCGGCAAGAGCGATTGATCTCGAGGACGTTCAGGCGATACTAGCAAGACAGCGGGGAAGGCTCGATATGGGGCATCTCAAGCATTGGGCGGCACTACTTGACGTTCTAGACCTTCTGAGAAAGCAAATGAAGGAAGCTGGAGTTGGTGGCTGATGTTCCCTAGAAAAATAGACCGGCGGCAGTTGGAGCGGGCGATGCGACAGATGGGAATCAAGGCACAAGAGCTCGAGGGGGTTCAAGAGGTTGTAATCAAGCTCGCTGATAAGGAGATCGTGATCCCGAACGCCCAAGTGACGCTCACCGAGATGATAGGGCAGCGGAGTTATCAGGTGAGCGGGAGGGAAATTGAACGAAAACTGGGATTCGAACCCAGTGAGGATGACATCAAGCTGGTTATGGAGCAGGCCGGAGTCGAGCGCCAAGCCGCAGCTGAAGCGCTGAGGGGGACAGGCGGAGACATCGCGGAAGCCATCCTGAAGTTGAAGGAGAGAGGCTAGGAAATCCACCCGAGTTTTTGGAAGAGGGCATTCCTAAGTTTTGTGAAGAGTTTTCTATCTAGTAATATCCCAACTTTGTCTATCTCAGTGATGCCAGTTACCCCCACTAGAGAATTGGTTAAAAATGCCCCATCTGACGAGAGCGCATCGTTTATAACATATCTGCCCTCTTGTACCTCCATCCCCAACTCCGACGCAAGCGAGATGAGCGCCTCGCGCGTGATTCCCGGCAGGAGCCCACACTCTATGGCCGGAGTGTAGAGGATGTTCCGTTTTACCCAAAATATGTTGGTAGCAGTGCCCTCTGTGACCTCGTCGCGTTCGTTGAGGAAAATAGCTTCATCATGGCCCCTATCCTTGGTCTCCCTCCGCGCGATTACGTTTTGTAGGTAGTTTAAGGATTTGATGCTGAGGAGTGGCTGGGCTGAGAGCCGTCTGAATCGGGGAACGTGGGCCTGTATGTACTCCTTTGGTTGCTCGTACTCTCTGACAACCACAAACACGTAGCCCCCGCCCTAGCACTGACGGCAAAGTTCGGTGCTCGGCATCTTTATCCATTTATCACGATAGCCCGCAAGCATAAATCTGACCGGGACGTTCATCGTGTCAGTAAGAAGGTGATGAAGGCGAGAAGCGAGAGCACGATGAGAATCGGAGAGGTGACGAAGTAGAAACCATCGCTGTGGTAGACGTAAACAAGCCAAGATGGCACCTGTAAGAAATCTACATACTTCCCGATGATGGGCAGCAGGACGAACGCAACTCCTATGAGGATTAAAGCTATGCCAAGCCAAGTCAGCGGGTGCATCATCCTAGTCACTACAGGACTTCGCTGCGCTCGACATGGCCGCCGCAGTACTTTCTGGTGTAGGTGGCAAGGGTGTCGATACAGGCCTCGACCTTATCCCTCGTTATTCCGGGAGCATTCCAGAGCACAATCAACGCGTTCGATGTTTTCTGCGTCACCTTAGTTAATTTAGAGTCGCCGAGCGTGTAGGCGGAGAGCACCTTCTGGTCGTCTTGGAGGATTATCTCGTCGGGTCTTGGGCTGAGCTTGCGCCCATCAATGAGCTCAAAGGGTTCGAGTTCCGTCGCCAGCGTGGTCCTCGGCTCCCCCTTGATTTTCTCAACATCGTAGACCCCCGCGGAAACCCAGTGCTCCACGGTCGCTAACAAGCAGGAGTCGACGAGGTTGTTGATGGCCGGGAATCTGTCATCGATGGCTCTTCGCAGCAGGTACTCCGGTGCCGGGCGATAACTAGATGGGTCCGCGCCCATGGCTTTGAAGAACCCGCGGTAGGACTTGACCTCTGGGATATCTAGCACGTTCAAGGCCCCATAGCGCGCCTTGAGGTCGCTGAAGACCTCGCGCTTTCGCTCGACCAGTCCCTCCACCGTGGGCTCAATTGTCACGCCACTCACGAGGACGTAACCCGCGATGAACTCTGGGTACTTCTCCCGCACCCTTGGGTCAAGCTTCATTTTCTACCTCCAAGCTTACATGTACAAGCGTTCTTTTTAACCTTCCCTCTAAATCTTGGTGGTGGATCAGATGGGGCCGCTCTCTAGGTCATTTTACGAGCGCGACGCAGCGCAGGTCGCCAGAGAGCTACTAGGAACGGTGCTGGTACACCGATCGCCCGAGGGCACCACGAGCGGACGGATAGTGGAAACTGAGGCGTACTTCGGCAAGGGCGACCCGGCGTCAAGGGCTTCCCGCAAGCGCACGAAGTTGAACGAGCTGATGTGGTGGCATGGTGGGCTCGCGTTCATCTATATGGTTCACGCCCGCTGGATGTTCAACGTCACGGCCGAACGAGAAGGGGTACCTGGCGCGGTGCTGGTGAGGGCGCTCGAGCCACTGGAAGGCGTCGAGCTAATGAAGCGGCGCCGAGGGGTTGTTGATAAGCTATTGTTGACCTCGGGCCCTGGAAGGCTAACCCAAGCGATGGGGATAACCTACGAGCACCACAAACTCGACCTGACCACTTCCCGGGTTCTAACAATTCTCAAGGGCCCATCTGAGAAATTCGATGTCGCGCGTTCCCACCGCATCGGGGTCAGTGCCGACCTTAAACGGCAGCTCAGGTTTTTCATCCGCGGAAACCCATTTGTGTCCGGGGGAAAACTCTAAATTTTTTCAAGCAAATATTAAACTGGTAAGATGAAAGCTCGAGCCCACGTTTATGTCAGCGGGCACGTGACAGGTGTTTTCTTTAGGTCCCACACTGAGGAGCTGGCGCAACGCCTCGGTGTCAGCGGCTGGGTCCGAAACCTGCGCGACGGCAGGGTCGAAGCGGTCTTTGAGGGGGAGCGCGAGCAAGTGGAGGAAATGGTAAAGTTCTGCCGCACGGGCCCACCCGGGGCACGCGTGACCGACGTCGAGGTCAAATGGGAGGAGTACAAGAAGGAGTTCTCAGAATTTAAGGTGAGGTACTGGGGGTAGCATGAGCGTTCGTTCGCTAGCTGAAATCATGGAAGAGATGCGTAAGCGCTACAAGAGTCATCCCAAGCTCCGTCGAAAGTGGAGGGTGTTGGCGGGGAGCGATGAGTACGGCTTCAGAGATCTATTCTTCTACGCCCCGAAGCTCGGGGTCTGGCAGATAAAAGGCGAGCTGAAAACCCCTTACGAGTTGGTCGGCGCGGGGGCTCGGGTGGCCGCTCGCAAAGTCAACGATGAAATTCGCGAGCTGATGGAGCAGGGAGCACCCATGCCTTTCGGGCTCATTTCTCCCCACCCAGAGTACAAGGACCGGGCGATCATCGCGGCGGGCTTGGGGCGGTATCAGGAGACGACCGAGCGTCTGAAAGAACATCTTTCATATGCAGAGCGTAAAGTCGATTCAGAGCTCAGGCGGAAAATCGAGAAGCTGCGTCGGGAGCTGGGTCTTGACATAGCTTATCTCTAACCCTATTGAAATAAGCGCACTAAAGCATAATTTGTTTGATATAATGTCCGAAAAAACTAATGTATTTAGCACGCTGGCCAAGCCTATCAGAAAGATGTTGGCCGAGCGCGGCTTCACCGAGCCGACGCTACCCCAAGACAAGGCCATCCCAAAAATCCTTGAGGGTAACAACGTTTTGCTCATAGCCCCAGCGGGCACCGGGAAGACTGAGGCAGCATTTTTACCCGTGCTACACCAGCTCCTGCTTTCCCAGACGCGCGAGCGGGGGATTAAGCTCGTCTACGTCACCCCTCTCCGGGCCTTAAACCGAGACATGCTCGAGCGCCTCGAGTGGTGGTGCCGCGGGCTCGACCTTCGAATCTCGGTCCGCCATGGAGATACCGAGGCTCGCGAGCGGCGGGCGCAGGCCCTAATCCCCCCAGATGTGCTGATCACAACCCCCGAAACTCTACAAATTTTCCTGATGGGCCGGAGACTCAGCCAGCACCTCCGGAGCGTCCGGTGGGTGGTGATCGACGAAGTCCACGAGCTCGCGGACAACAAGCGCGGGGCCCAGCTCTCGCTGACGCTCGAGCGTCTGCGCAGGCTCCGAGGGGAGGAGTTCCAGCTCATCGGGCTCTCCGCCACAATCGGTTCCCCCCAAGAGGTGGCGCGATTTTTGGTTGGCGTTGGGCGGCCGTGCGAGGTCGTCGACGTGAGCGTGGCCCGAGAGCTCAAGCTCGATGTTTCTTACCCCATGGCGACCAAGCGCGACGAGCGGCTTGCTTCGGAGCTCTACACCTACCCCCCAGTCGCAGCCCGCTTGCGTACGATGCGGAAGTTGATTGAGGCCCACGGCTCAACCCTAGTCTTCACCAACACCCGTCCAACCGCGGAGGTCCTGGGCAGTCGCTTCCGGCTCTGGGACCTCCGTTTCCCGGTGAGCGTCCACCACGGCTCACTGTCCAGCTTCACGCGCCTGAGGGCCGAGCGAGGGCTCAAGCAGGGGGAGCTCAAGGGGATAATCTGCACTTCGTCAATGGAGTTGGGATTGGACATCGGGAGGATCGACCTTGTTATTCAGTACAACTCCCCCCGCCAGGTGACGCGGCTGCTTCAGCGTGTGGGGCGCAGCGGCCACCGGATAGGCGAGGTGGCGAAAGGGGCAATTGTTGTTCAGGACCCGGACGATGCCCTTGAGTCCATCGTCATCGTGGCGCGCTCACACCAGCGGGAGCTCGAACCGGTAACCGTCACTGAAAAGCCCCTCGATGTACTCCTGCATGCGCTTGTATCGATGCTCGCCGCACAGCGCAGGTGCAGTGTCGATGAAGCCTATGAAGTGTTCAGGCGCGCCTACCCCTTCAGGAACCTCACCAAGGAGGATATGCTCAAGGTGCTCACGTTCGCGCAGAGCCTAGAGCGGCGGCTGGCGTGGGTGTCCGAGGACGAGCGGGAGTTCGCGCGGCCGAGGTCGACGCAGCGGATCTTCGACTACTACTTCGGCAACCTCTCGATGATTCCCGAGCTTAGGCAGTACCTCGTGGTGGACGACGAGCGGAATCAGCCAGTTGGGATCCTGGACGAGTCGTTCGTGGCAGAGTACGGGGAGCCAGGAGTGAAATTTGTGATAGGGGGCGAGCTCTGGCGAATCCTGCAGGTCTTCAAGGATAAGGTCTACGTGAAACACGACAAAGATCCTCTGGGGGCTATCCCGACCTGGATTGGGGAGGAGATCCCGGTTCCTTGCTCGGTGGCGCAGGAGGTGGGAAAGCTCAGGGGCCAACTCGAGCAGTTCTCGCGCGAGGGTGAAAAGTTCGATAATGCCGTCACCGAACTCGCAAAACAGTTTGGCGTCTCCCGCGGAACTATGGAGCTCGCACTCGCCGATGCCCGCAAGCAAGCCGAGGTGGGCCTACCCCTCCCCACAGACCGGCGGGTGACGGTGGAGCGGGTGAAGGATATCTGCGTCGTGAATGCATGTTTTGGGACGCTCGTGAACCGAACGCTTGCGCGGCTGCTTGCATACAAGGCCTCGGTTGAGTTGGGGCAGACGACCGCGACCTCGGTGGACCCCTACCGGATCCTGCTCCGCTCGGAAGCCCTGGAGCCCGAGAAAGTGATTGAGATCCTTAAGGGTGAACTCAGCGCTGATCTCCAGCGCGACCTGCGAAAAATCATCGAGGAGAGCCGCTTCTTCCGCTGGAGGC
This sequence comes from Candidatus Hodarchaeaceae archaeon, assembly GCA_030016755.1. GTDB lineage: Archaea > Hadarchaeota > Hadarchaeia > Hadarchaeales > Hadarchaeaceae > JASEJC01. The sequence goes on from JASEJC010000011.1 coordinate 17,594, forward strand.
TGGCCCAAGTAGCGCGGCGCATGGGGGTCCTTGAGCGCGAGGCCGAACTCACGAGCTCGGTATTGGATAAGCTGATGAGAGCGCTGAAGGGAACCCCTGCCTTTGAGGAAGCATTCAAGGAAGTCGCACACAAGGATCTGGACCTCAAACGCACGCTCGAGGTGCTGGAGCGCATCCGAAGCGGTGAAATCGAGGTGGTTTCCTTTGGCAGGCGAGCGGAGCCGACACCCATCTCCAGCCTGGCTTGGCGCCAACGCTACCTCTCCTTGGAGCCAGTGATGCCGGAGCGGCTCTGGCTTTTAGCAATCGCTTCGGCAAAGGCGAGATTGCTCAGCGAGGTTAGGGCCTTCGCCTGCACCCAGTGCAAACGCCATGTCGAGGAGCTTCAGATTTACGAACTTGATGAGCACCCGAAGTGCCCACGCTGCAGGTCACCTGAATTGGGGATGGTCGAGGAGTCCAAAGAGGAGGTTCGGCGGGCGATTGAGCTTGTGGATCGAGGCAGGAAAGTTCCGCTTTGGCAGGAGTTGCTCGAGAGCGCGAAACTCATCTCCCAATATGGCAAGCCCGCTGCCTTGGCGCTCGTCGGGCGGGACATCACTCCGGCTGTTGCCAGGGAGATTTTAGCGGAGGAACCCAAGTTCTCGAACAAATTTTTGGAGTTGCTACTCCGAAAGGAGCGGGAGGCGCTTTTCAAGCGGTTCAAGTGGGCATAGCTAGAATAATTGCTAGGTGCACAAATTATTTCTTTCTTTTTCTTCTCACTTTTTTCTTCCAAACACGGGCAGTTTTGATCCCCCAAGAAACCCACATCAGAGCGAGTATTACACCCACGACGAGAATTGACAAGACGAAAATCGCTAAGCTCTTGTATATGCCAAGGCCTTCAGCATAAAACCACAAAAACAATACGAGGAAGATCAGCCAGCCAATGCCTACCACAATTGAAGCCGCAGTCCTTGAAGCCGATCCGGGCGGCATTTCGCCTTTCCAATCTTCACATCCCCGGCTCATGACGTTCCCCCATCGGAAAACATTCTGAGAGAAATATTTAGATTTACCTCCTCGGAACTCGACACCATTAACGGAGCCGCAACCCTTGAATCGTCTTCACTTTCCAGTTGTAGCGCTTGATGCGGCGCGACCTGCCGTAGCCGCACGCCGCGCAAACCCCGCGCTGGGCGTGGTAGGCCCGCCTCCCGCAGCGACGACAACGGATGTGTACTACCTTATGGCGCTTGCCCATCGAAGGAGTGCCCTTAACCATCCAAATCACTAGGCTGGCGAGATGAAAACGACGCTATCTCCTCGGATGACCATGGTCCCATAGCGCTTCGCCGCCTCCCCGCCTTGGATCTCCTCGGCTTCCTCAAGCACGATGTTCACGTGCACATCGAAGCCGCTGAGTTTTCCCCGAAGCTCTCGGCCGCCCTTGAGCCCCACCAGCACTGAGGAGCCCAATGCGCGATTAAGCACATCTAGGGGTCGCTGCGCCATGAAATCATCAACTCCTCTTCACCTGCATATTTAAGCGTATCGAGCTTACTTTTGGTCTGATGTCGCTAAAACGGCGCTATATGCTGCGGAGGAAAGAACTCAAGCAGCTAGCTCGTGAGGTTGGCGAGAAGTTCGGCGAGAACATCACCAAGCTCGTGGATGAAGGGGCAGAAATCCTAAAACTCGAAAGCGGGAGGGAAGTCGTCCTCGCCGGAGATAGGGCAATACTTTTCAGGACGCCGGAGGGGCTTTTTCCGGTCCTGACGGCGGCCGATTTAATTCCGCTTCGGCGGGTTGTGGTCGATATGGGCGCGGTGCCACATGTGGCAAACGGCGCGGACATCATGGGGCCCGGCGTCGTCTCGGCCGAGCAGGACATCAAAACCGGAGAAACTGTAATCGTGACGGATGAGCGCCATGGTAAGCCGCTCGCCATCGGGCTGGCGTTGCGCCCCGGCTCCGAGATGAAAGCGAGGGGGAAGGTGGTCAAAAATCTCCATCATGTGGGGGATGAAGTGTGGCGCATGCTAAGAAAAGGTTAAATAGCTTGAACGCGACCGAGCATTTGCTAGGGTGGTCATTTGGGATTTTGGGATAAACTGCGGGGAGAGACGGTGAAAGCGGAAACAGTTGCGGAAGTGCCAGTTATCGAGATCGAGGAGGCCCGCGCGCCTAGGAGGGTTGCTGAGCTCGAGCCAATCTACGTGAAAAGCATGGAATTGCGTAGCTTGGTAGATGTCCAAGAGGTCGCGGACGAACTCCGGAGCGGCAATATAATGATTCTCGACATAAGCACCCTGATGAACCAAGACCCAGCCGAGCTCAAGCGAGCAATCGATCAGCTCAAGGGGATCTGCCAAGCCATAGGTGGCGACGTGGGGCGCCTGACGGAGTCAAAAGTTATAGCGACCCCGAAGTATGTCAACATCCAGTTCAAGAAGCCCTGAGCCCAGTTTTGGTGAACTCATGCCTGAAAGGGAGTTCGTACTCCCTATCGAGCGCTGTCCGATTTGCGGGGCCAGAGATGCACTTCAGGTCAGAGGAAAAATCCATCACATCCCATACTTCGGGGAAACCATGGAGACCCTAGTGACCTGCAGTGCCTGCAAATTCAAGCATGCCGACGTGATGCACTTGGGAGAACACGAACCCATGCGGTACGAGTTCCAGATTACATCGGATGCAGACATGATGGTTCGCGTGGTTAGGTCAAGCACCGGGACGATTAAAATACCAGAACTCGGCGTGACGGTAAAACCTAGTCTTGGAAGCGAGGGGTATGTGTCAAATGTCGAGGGGGTACTCAATCGTATCGAGGCAGCAATTAGGTTAGCGATTAAAAAAGTCGACCAAAACAGGCGCCGCCGCGGGAAAGCTAAGCTCAAAATGCTTGAACAGATCCGACGCGGCGAGAAAAACGCCAGTCTTATCGTGATTGACCCATTTGGCCACAGTGCAATCCTCGACGAGCGGGCGAAAAAGCGAAAATTAACGAAAAAAGAGCTGACCAAGCTTAGGGCAGAGCTTTAGTGTAGTCTTAAGGTTTCCAGATTGAGGGGCGCCCGTGTCTCCGCCCTGAAGAGCTTGTGCAGCGCGCTGGCCAAGTCCACGCACTTGTTTTCATCGCCGTGGACATTCACTATCCGCTCTGGTTTGGGTGAGAGCCTGCGCACGTAGTTCAATAGTTGGGCACGGTCTGAGTGTCCACTGAAGCCCTCGATCGTCTTTACCTCCATGTTGACCTTGACCTCCTCCACCTTCCCCTTCTCGCCACGCAAGGGGACCTCGCGCCACCCTTTCTGGATGCGGCGGCCGAGTGAGCCCTCACACTGGTACCCCACAAAGACTAAAGTGTTGCGGGGATCTGGGGCGAGGTTCTTGAAGTATTCGAGCACCGGGCCTCCAGCCATCATTCCAGCCGTAGAAATAATTACCGCGGGCTCACCATCTATCACTTGGGCCCGCTGGTCTGGACCCGAGACCTTTACAAACATCTCGGAGAGGAATGGGTTCTCCTCTGCCCTGAATATCCGCTCGCGCAACTCCGGTGACAGATACTCGGGATAAGCCGTGTGAATCGCGGTCGCTTCCCAAATCATCCCGTCGAGGTACACCGGCGCCCCATTTAATATCCCATTTCGCTTGCTGTCCTCTAACAAAACCATTATCTCCTGCGCTCGCCCCACCGCAAATGCTGGGACCACGACCTTCCCACCACGCTTGATCGTCTCGGTGACGGTCCTAAGGAATTCCTTTTCAGCGTTCACGCGATAGGGCTGGATGTCCTCGCCGCCGCCATAGGTGCTGTCGATAATCAAAGTTTCTGCGCGGGGGAAGGTGTATGTGGCAGGCGAGAAGAGACGCGTCCGATCGAACTTGAGATCGCCGCTGTATACTATGTTGTATAGTCCCTCACCGATGTGGAAATGTAAAATCGAAGAGCCTAAAATATGCCCGGCGTTGTGGAAGGTCACTCTGACATCTGGGGAGATATCGGTGACATCGCCGTAGTCAAGTGGGATGCAGTGGGAGAGAAAGGTGGCTATATCGCGTTTGGTGTAGGGCATGGGTTTGTCCTCCCGCTCAGCTATTTCCACATAGTCCAGCTGAAGGAGCACCGCGAGGTCACGAGTTGCTGGCGTACAGTATACGGGCCCCTCGAACCCGTACTTGAAGATGTAAGGCACGAAGCCGCAATGGTCGAGGTGGGCGTGGGAAAGTATGACGGCGTCCAGTTCCGGCAACCTCACCTCCGGCACCTCAAGATGGGGGAATGCCCGGTCCTCGGACGCAACGTTTACGCCACAATCCACCATAACCTTGCTCTCGGGAGTCTGCAGGAGGAAGCAGGACCTACCTACCTCCCGGCCTCCCCCGAGGACGGTGAAACGGACCCAGTCCCCCTTAGCTTTTTGCTCTCGGTGGATTCGCCTGCCTATCTTCCTGAGGATGTCGCGCCTCGCGGAGCCAGCTTGAATCATTGAGAGGCGGATGTTACGGACGATGCTTGACTTGATGGGGGGTGCACGGACCACGCGCGGCGTCCAATTGGTTTTGTGCATTAGATCCCGAAGCAGTGCCCCGCCCTTCCCTATCACTATGCCGGGCTTCTCAGCTTCGATCGTGACCTCGCCGACATCCTCGCTGAAGATGATATCGGTTATTCCGGCCTCCTCGGGGACCAGTTTTCTAATTTGGGCCTCCGCCTGCTCCTTGTCGGTTAAAAGGGAGGGGTCTGGTCGCAGGATGATTCGCTTTCGTATTTTCCTCGCCAAGTCCTTGATCATTTCACCGTTTTCCATGAGAAGGTCCAAGTTTTTACAATAAAGCACGACCTTCGGGCCCTCAAAATCTATATCCGAGACTGCGTCGGCAAAAGGTGTCTCCTCTTGCACGATACGCTTGATCTCTTTCAGCAATTCCTCCGCAGCCATGCGGCCACCTTGATTTTTAACAGTTAAGCTAACTTTTTGATTTCATCAGGCGAGAGCTCGAGGTACCCTTTCTTGGTCACGGCCGCTGCCATTATCTCGTTGCCGGTCGCGATGTCCCGCTTCATGGTGGTTTTTATGGCTTTGACAGCGATGGGGAGTGCCTCATCGGTCTTCATGCCATCTTTGAACTCATTTTCCAGAACACCGTATGCGACGGGGGAGCCGGATCCAGTTGCGACCATCTTTTCCTCCGTGAGGCCGCCGTCCAAGTCCACAAAGAATAGCTTCGGGCCCTGGGCATCCACGCCGCCCACCAGAAGATTTGCTATATACGGGAAAAAGCTGTATGCATTCATCACGTTCGCCACTAGCCTAGCACACGCACGCACATCCATCGGGACCCCCTCGCGCATCTGATAATAGCCAGCCTCGGCCCTCATCATGTTCGCTAGACTCTGGGTATCAGCCACGCCCCCAGCGGTGGTGAAAGCTATAGTATCGGTTATTTTGTAGACCTTCCTTGCCTGCTTGCTCGCCACGAGATAACCCGCGGTGGCGCGCGTGTCGGTGGCGAACACTACACCGTCCCTGCACACGAGTCCAACCGTAGTCGTGCCCTTAAGGTATTCGAGCTTGTCTTTCAATCCAGCACTCACCTGAAAAATGCTGCACTAGAAGCAGCAATTTAGAGCTGGAGTTATCCGTATATAAAGTTTATCAGCCAACGAGTGAGGGGTGGGTGGTTGAAGGAACCCAAGCGCATCGAGCTCCCACGCGAGGTGTGGATGGGCCCCCGGGTGCTTGCTCAAGTGGCGAACGTTTGCGGCCGCCTCTGCCCCGGTAGGCGCGCCCTGATTGTCGCGGACCCGATCACGTTCAGGCTGGTCGGCGGCAAGGTTGAAAGGCAATTGGAGCGCGCGAAGTTTCAAGCAAACCATATCCTAATACAGCGGGCAGATATGGCGACCGTGGCAAGAGTCAGGAGGCTCGCCAAGGGGAAAGTTGATTTTCTCCTCGGCGTCGGTGGGGGAAAATGTGTCGATGTTGCCAAGCTGGCGTCCTTCCAAGAGAGCATGCCATTCGTCTCGGTTCCAACCGCTGCATCTCATGACGGGATAGCTTCGTCTAGGGCATCCATCCGTGGCGGGCGGAAACCGACATCAATAGAGACCCATGCCCCGATAGCGATCATCGCCGACACCCTCGTCATCAAGCGTGCACCCCATCGCCTGTTGGCCGCCGGGTGCGGAGATTTGGTCGCCAACTTCACGGCCGTCCGGGACTGGCAGCTGGCGCACCGCCTGAAGGGGGAGCCCTACAGCGAGTACGCTGCGACGCTATCGCTGGTTAGCGCCCAGATAGTGATGGAAAACGCGGAGATAATCAGCCGCCATACTGAGGAGAGCGTGCGGAAGGTGGTGAAGGCTCTGATCTCCAGCAGTGTAGCGATGGCGATAGCGGGGAGCAGCAGGCCGGCGAGCGGGGCGGAGCACCTCTTCAGCCACGCCCTTGATATCACAGCTCCAAAGCTGGCCCTCCATGGTGAGCAGTGCGGTGTTGGGGCGATAATGATGGCTTACCTGCACGGAGAGGACTGGCAGGCAATCAGAAGGGCACTTCAGACCATAGGGGCCCCCACGAACGCGCGAGAGCTTGGAATCCCGGCCAAACACATCATCAAGGCTCTGACAATCGCCCACCGGATAAGGCCGGAGCGCTACACCATCTTGAAGAGTGGCCTAAAGCGTCGCGCGGCAGAACGGTTAGCAAGGACAACTGGGGTTATCTAGCGACTTGCCTAACCGTTATCCTATCCCCCGTTTTCACTTTACGGAATTTCTCAACACCGCTTCTTATCCGGGCAAAGGTGTTTACGGGGCTGATGGGCTGAGAGCGACCAAAGAAGATACAGAACCCTGGGCCCTCGGGCCAATATGAGACATCGCCTGCTGTAGTCTTCGGTGTTGGATTCTCGGGCGGGATTTTCACAGGGATCTCGAAGTAGACCTCCTCCTTCCAAATTTCGAGCTCAGCCTCAAAAGGGAGTGCCTGCCAAATCGCATTGCAGGTCTTTGGACGTTCATGATTTAGGAGTTCTGCCTCAACCTCGAAATCTTTACAGACTATCTTGATTTTTCTCATCCTGCACCTCCAAAATCTCTAGCGATTGAGAGCATTCGGTCAATTCGCTCCCAAATCAAGGGCGAATTTGCCCCCTTATAAACAACCTCCACCCAAAGCATCGGCGGGAGAACATTGGAAAAAAAATAAAGAAAACGAACAACATCCCGGTCTGGCGGTCGCTCGTGCGGCCGAAAGCCGGAGATCCGGGTTCGAATCCCAGCGCGCCCAAACCACCAAAAAACGAGGTGAAAAAATGAGCGCTAGGGAATTTGGAGCCGTGTGCGACGTGAGCGTGCTCGGCGACCGGGAGAGCTTCGAGCGGGCGCGGCAGCTTGTCGACGGGGGTGAGCTCTACCTGCCATCCGCGACCTACAGCTGGCTGGCGCGCGACAAACTGATCTCGGTGCGGGGCAAGGCTATTGGCTATAGCCTGGTGAGCCAGTTCGTGCGCG
>JASEJC010000012.1 GCA_030016755.1 Candidatus Hodarchaeaceae archaeon
ACCCCGTCCCGAGCACCTCAAGCCGCCGGTTGTCCGTTCGGAGCTTCTGGAGGAAGTCGAACATCACCCCCTTGCGCGAGCGAGGGCCGAAGATGTTGTAATACCTGAGGCTCGCGGTTCGTAGCCCATAGAGGGAGCTGTACGAGCTGCAGTAGGCCTCGGCGGCGGCCTTCGATGCCCCGTAGTTGGAGATCGGCCGGAGCGGGTGGTCCTCCGGGGTTGGGAGCGCGGCGTCTCCATATACTGTGGAGGAGCTGGCGAAAATCACGACCATCATATCAGTTTTTCTGGCGCATTCCAGCACGTTCAGCGTGCCCGTGACATTCAGCTCAAAATCCCGCACCGGATCCTCAGTAGACTTCACCACGCTTGGTTGGGCCGCCATATGAATGACTGAATCTGCTCCCCTGCCAGCATTCAAGAGTTCCTTAGGGTTCAGGATGTCCCCGCGGATCAGTTTGAAACCCTTGTCCTTTTTCAGGGCGGCAAGGTTTTCCATGAAACCGTTGGAAAAGTTATCCAGCCCCACCACCTCAGGGCCGAGCGAGCGCAGCTTGTCTGCTAGATGGCTACCTATGAACCCTGCCGCGCCAGTTATGAGCACCTTGGAACCAAGTTTCGACATCCACTGCCCCCAAAAGGTCTAAAACCCTCCAAACCTCAGCTTCAGCAGCCCCAGAAAAATCCTAATTCCGCTCGCGATGGTCGTCCCCCGCGCCCTCGAGTACTTGGTGAAGACGCAACGAACGGGAACCTCGGCTATCCTGAGCCCTTTCTGCCTCGCTTGGACGACGAGTTCGGAGGAAACCTCGTATCGGTTGCTCTGGATGCGGATGCTCTTGAGCGCTTGGCGGTTGAGGGCGCGCATACCGGACTGGGAGTCCGTGAGCTCTCCGCCGAGCACCCGGGTGATAAAATTCAGCCCAAAATTTCCAACGCGCTTGTGGAGAGGGATATCCACAAAGTGCCTAACACCAACAACGAAATCTCTCCCATCCAGGGCATCCACCATCCTGCGCACCCCTTTCGGGTCGTGCTGCCCATCGGCGTCGAAGGTGACCACGCACTCCGCCTCCCGCTCTCGAGCTACCTCCAAGCCCGTGCGGAGCGCTGCACCAAGCCCCATGTTTCGGGGATGGGTTATCACGATTGCACCCTTCTCGCGGGCTATCTCGGCGGTCCGGTCTCGCGACCCGTCGTCAACCACGATTATGTCGTGCCATCCTTCCTTGTGCAGGGCATCGAGTACCGCTCCTATCGAGCGCTCCTCATTATACGCGGGCATCACGATCCAGGGTTTCATTTTCCACCAACCACCGCGTTCTTCAACATTTTTTTGACCCCTTCCTCGAGTGAAACTTTGGGTTCAAAGCCCAAAAGCTTCCTCGCTTTGGAAGTGTCCGCCTGGCTGCGCCTGATGTCGCCTGGCCGAGGAGCCCTGTGTAGATGTTTTAAGTGGGTCTTTCCTGTCAATTTCAGAAAAAGCTCACAGAGCTTGTTGATGCTGGTTTCCTTGCCAGTGCCGATGTTGATAACTTTCCCCGCCAAGCCCTCACGCTCGAGAGCTAATAGGGTGGCCTCAACGACATCGCTCACGTACACGAAGTCGCGTGTCTGCTTCCCGTCACCGTAGATGATCGGCGGCTGGTCGTTTCGGAGACGCTGAATGAATTTCACCATCACACCCGCATACTCCCCTGCCGACTGCCGGGGACCGTAAACGTTGAAATATCTGAGGGAAACCGTGGGGAGACCCTCGATTGCGGAAAATGTGCGGCAGTTCACTTCGGCTGCAAGCTTCGACCTGGCATATGGGGAGTTGGGCTTAAGGGGAGCATCCTCAGTTATAGGCAGCCGATTGGGCTCGCCGTAGATCGCGCAAGTTGAAGCGTAAACAAATCGCTCGACCCCCGCTTGCTTGCTGGCTCTTAGCAAGGAGAGCGTCCCTTCCACGTTTACTTCGTGGGCCAGCCGTGGTTCCCTGATGGAGCGGGGGACGCTGACCAGGGCGGCCTCATGCACGACAGCGTCGACACCTGAGAGGGACTTTTTGACCGCTTTGCCATCCCGGATGTCCCCTTTGATTAATCTAAAATCCGGGTCCGCGAGGTGGGCCCTGAGGTTCTCCCTGCTTCCGCTAGATAGGTTATCGAGCACGGTGACGGCGTGACCTTTATCCACGAGCCCGTCGACCACGTGGGATCCGATAAAGCCCGCTCCACCGGTTACCAATACTCGCATGTTATCATTTCTCTATCTGGCTTACGTTAAAATATGTGGAGTTAAACAGAAGTTGGTGGTCAAATGCGCACGTGGTCAAAGGAACTCAGTTTTTCAACCCGGAAGCACCGCGAGATCGTGGATATCACCGATGAGGTGCTCGCGGCGGCCCGAGAATCCGGGATCAAGAACGGTCTGCTTATCGCTCAACTTCCCCACGCAACCGCATCCCTTGTTCTGAACGAGGGGGAAAGCGGCCTCAAACAGGACCTCTTGGACAAGCTCGAGGATCTAGTACCCCTGCGAGGGGACTACAAACACGACCGCATCGATGATAACGCCCACGCCCACCTCAAGTCGGCATTCTTGGGCTCGTCCCGCGTGCTCCCGATCGTGGATGGAAGGGTCGCCCGGGGAACGTGGCAGAACTTCTTGGTGATTGAGGAGGACGGCCCTAGGACACGCAGGCTAGTGATATTCGTGATGGGTGAGTAAATGGCCGTGGCGTATCTTGATATTGAGACAACTTCTCAAAAAGCGGATGCTGGCGTGGTGATAGCAATCGGGTTGCTGATGGACGGCGAGCCGGAGGTCCGTTTCGCGGGCTCGTTCGAGGAGGAGGGCAAGCTGCTGGAGTGGCTCAGGGGCAAGCTAGAGGGCTGCGAGTTGATCGTGACTTGGTATGGTTCGGGCTTCGATATCCCGTTCCTCTCCACCCGCGCCCTCGCCCACAACATAGACCTCACAGGCCTCACCGAGATCCCGATGCTCGACCTCTGCCAGTGGTCCCGCGCCAACCTGCTTCTTTCCAGATACAGTCTCGAGTCGGTCGCTCGGTTCCTCGGCATCGACTGGAGTAAGGAGTTCCACGGCACTGATATCTTGGCGTTGTTCAAGCTGGTCGAGCGCGGCGACCTCGAGGCGCGGGAGCTGATCGTCGAGCACTGCAAGGAGGACATCACGGTGCTCAAGCTCATCCACGAGAGGCTCAAGCCGCTGGTCGAGCGCTCGGGGTGGGGGTTACCAAAGACCCCGAAAGAAGAGTAATTGTATGCACATGAGTAAAGAGGAAAAATTACGTCAGCTTGAGGCTGAAGCAAAAGCGTGCAAGCGCTGTAGATTACATAAAACGCGGACGAATGTTGTATTTGGCTCAGGGCCAGCAGATGCGGAGATAATGCTGTTGGGAGAGGGACCGGGGTTCATGGAGGACAAAAGCGGGGCCCCGTTCGTTGGCGCGGCGGGCAAAAATCTTGATTCACTTCTACAAACCGCCGGATTGAAACGAGAGGATGTTTACATCACCAATATTGTATTGTGCCGCCCACCTCAGAACAGGGATCCCTTACCCGACGAAATTGAGTCATGCAAGTGCTTTCTTGAGGGCCATATTTCTGTGATTAAACCCAAATTCATTATTACCCTCGGCAGAGTAGCGGCTCGCACATTGTTGGGGAGGTATGTGACCATGGGTAGGGAGCACGGTAAACTGCTCGACTGCACCTATGCTGGGACCGATTTCAAACTCTACCTGACATACCACCCCGCCGCGGCTCTCTACGGGGCCGAGGCGAAGCAAAGGCTGCAGGCCGATTTCAAAAAACTTGGGCAGCGCATAAAATCTATTAGATGAAACGACTGAAGTCCTACCGCTTTTTGAGCATGAAAACTAAGCCGATCACGATGGCGATAGACACCACACCCACAATTAGAATCAAATATATTCCTCTAATAGGAACCGCCTCTTTGCCTTCAGTCTCTAATGTCACGAATTCTCTCCAAACTCCGTTGTCCGTGCTTTCACATGCCCTGAAACGATAGATTGTATTTGGATGAAGATTTTCAAGGGAGCAACTGAATTCTCCACCTCCAAACTTCATTTCGTGCGGAGTTTCTTGGATTTCACCGTTCTCTTCTTGGTACTCGAACCACACATATGCTGTCTCTGCTAAGCCCATCGTTAAGTAACCCCGAAGTCTCGCGCTGCTCTCGGTTACATCGGCAACTGGCAGGGTCTTCACATGATGTGCATATTCAGGGAGAATTTGTATGTAGAAATATTTCGGCGGCGTCCATTCCGGTTTTGATTTTGCCTCAATGTATCCATAGCACTGCTTAGGAGAGTCAGGACCAAACCAAGCCATCCCATAAACTTCAACATTATCGCCATTCTCCACCGCAAGAGTGCTACTGTATGCAACCGTGTAGATATTGTCTAAAGCCAAAAGGCTGTTGTCATCTTCAAGTATTTCATAAACTTGGACACCCACATGGTAACTCCCATAACACACTAAATCTCCGTAATTCTCATCACGTATAACCGTGCCTCTGAACTTAACCTCATCCGAGACTTGAGCGGTGCACGTTTGGGCGAAGGCTAAGAATAAAACAGAGCTCATAATAGCGATACAATACTTACTTTTCATTCGGTTCACGCGTTAAATTGTTGGCTCAAAACGGCTAATAAATTAAGTTTCCTATCAGTAACGAACTTAGTGCTTAGCTATTTCGAAGAGATTTACCCTTTTTCTTTTCAGGATGCTTGCAGGGATGTCCCAGACCGCCTTTGCCCGCTCGATCACCGCGCGGTCACTACTCGCAACAACGTCGAAGGCTCGGAGCTTCATATCGACCCCCCCAACTGCGCTGGCATCCCCTTTTAACCCCGCCCGACCGAGCTGTTGCCTGACCTCCGCCGCTAGTTCCCCGCTCCGGCTCACCTGCTTGTCAAAAAATACGGCTACGGATTTCGGTTTGGCCCTAGCGATCATCCGAACTAAGGTGGAGATGGCTTTAGCGGTGGCTGGGGTGGTATGATATTTGCCGAAGATCGCCCGCAAGTCCCGGATGTAGCCGTCGTCGCATCGAATGATTTGCTTCCCCGTCAGGAGGCTCTCTAGGGTTATCAGCACGTTGTAGCCGTCCACACCCAGCCGCTTGCCCCGCACCGCGCCCGCCCTAACCGCTTTCCGCCGGTGCTTGACCACCTCTCGCCTCGAGAAAACGCAGCGCGCGAGCAGGTGGCGTTCTCCAAGGGGCAGGCGGTAGTGGTTGGAAACGAAGTTCACCGCCGAGTCGCGGGGGTAGCCTCGATCAAGGAGGTAGCGCAGGTCGCGGACGGCGTTTCCAAGATTGGGCATGTGGATCATCACTCGACGAATATCGCAGGTCTGAGCGGCACGGCGAGCAAAGCGCGGTTCTGGGGATCGTAGCGCGTGGGATCATCCGCCTTGAACACGCGGACCTCCTGCGCCCCAAGCTGCTCCCGGATGAAATCAGCCGCATCCAAAAGGATCTGTAGCTCGTCCACTCTGGTCGCTGTGAGGGTCTCAAATTGATCAGCGGGCATCCCTCGCACCTCCGCCGCCGCCTGCTGGAGGAACTTCGAGAGGTCTGCCCGGTGCAGCCTGAGCCCAAGCTCCCCCTCGACCTCCCGGAGCAGCTTGCCGAAGTCCACCCTCCCCGCCCGCGCGCGCTCCATGGTGATGCGGTAGGCCTTCCACTTCCAGTCCTGCGCCACGTAGAGGCAGACCCGACGCGGACGCTCGGCTTTGACCACCTTGCGGATTTTCCCCACATCCTCGAGGACCCGCTCGATGTAGCTCTCGACCAGCTCGGCGCTTTTGTCGATTTGTCGTTCATCGGCTTTCGGCCATGGCGCCACCGCGACGAACCCTTCCTTGCCCGCCCGGCGCCAGAGCTCCTCACACACATGGGGGGTGAAGGGGGCCAGCAGGCGTAGCCAGACATCGAGCACCCTTTTCAGTGTGTGGGCTCGCGCCTCGGGCTGCCGCGCCCGCTTCATGTACCAGCGAAGGTCTTGCATCAGCATGAAGAAGGAGTGCTGGACCGCCTCGCGGGTCTCGAAGCTATCTAGCGCCTCGGTGGCGGCTTTGATGTGTGTTTGGAGCCGGCTGAGCATCCACCGCTCGGGCTGGGCAAAGCTCGGGGCCTTGGCATCGGGCAGGGCGATTATCTCCTCAGCCAACGAGTAAAACCGCTCCAGGTTCTTTCGCATCGCCGCTACCTCGCTCGCTCGCCAGTCGAGGTCCTGCCAAGGCTCGGCGACCGACATCAGGTAGAGCCTCACCGTGTCTGCACCGTGCTCGCGAACAGCCTCATTTATCGCGATGATGTTCCCCTTCGACGACGACATCTTCTGGCCCTCCAGCACTGCCATCCCGAAGCTCACGATCCCCCGCGGGCAACGGTCAGGGAAGAGCAGCGCGTGGTGGAAGACGTGGAAGGTGAGGTGGTTCGGGATGAGTTCGTTCGCCGACATCCTGTAATCCATCGGGTACCAGTACTCAAACTCCCGCCTCATATGTTCGAGCTTCTCGCGCTCAATCCCCGTGGAACTCGAAACCGATTCGGAATCGCCTTCCCCACGGAATACGTAGTCAAAAACTTCATCCGTGAGCCTGCTTGGGTCGATCGTCTTCAAGATGTGTGAGATGGTGTAATAGGCCATGTAGATCGTTGAGTCGCTGAGGGACTCGATTATCCACTTAGGGTCCCAAGGCGCGGGCGTCCCCATCCCGATGCTCCGCGTGCACGGCCACTCGTGGAGCCAGTCGATCGTGTGCTCGAACTGGGCGCGGGTCTCGGGGGGCACCAAGTGCATGCGCGCTAGGCAGGCCCGGGCCTTAGTCTTCCAGCCCTCGTCGGCATAGTTCAGGAACCACTGGTCCTCAACCACTTTCACCACCACCGGCGTGTTGCACCTGCAGGTGACGGGCTTCGCCGCGAACTCGTGCATCGTGGCAGCCTCATTACTCGCCAGCATATCATCGCGCACGGCTTGCTTTGCTTGAGACACCGGCATTCCCGCGTATTTCGGAACCCAGGGGCGCATCCGGCCCTTCGCGAATTCGTTACGGTAGACTTCCGCGGTTGCGTCCTCCAGCTTTGGGTCGGTTTGGTTTTTGATCCCCATTCGTTCCACGATGTCTATTGCTGGGGACTCGCCAAACCCGCTGACCTCGATCACGGAAATCGGCTTTAGCTCTGCGACCTTTTGTGGGATGATGCCGTAGGGCTCGAGCGCTCCCGGCTTTTGCTGGAGCTCCAAGAGGGCGACGTGGTCATAGGGTGCGTGCGATGGGACGGAGCCCACCACCCCAGTCGCGTTGTCCGGGTCGACGAATCGTGCGGGGAGGACCGGCACGCGCTTGTGGGTGAGCGGCACCTCCACCTCCTTGCTGAAGTCAATCCGGCCCGGCACCACTTTGCCAACCCTGTAACCCTGCTGGCGTAGCTTCTCGACCGCCTGCTCGCTTACGACCCACTTCTCGCCGTCCACCTCTGCGCAGACATATTTCACATCCGGGTTCAGCCAGAGGTTTGTCACGCCGAAGACCGTTTCGGGGCGGAGTGTGGCAGCGGGAAGGATGTAATCCCCCGAGCGGTACTTCAGCAGGGTGAACTCGACGATCTCAACCCCCTCGCCGTCGAGCAGGTCGTGGTCAGTCACCGGGTTCCCGCACCTAGGGCACCACTTGACGGGGTGCTTGCCCTTCACGATTAGGCCAGCTTCCTGCAGTTGGTGGTACTGCCAAGTGATGAACTTCTGGTAGTGTGGGTCGACGGTGGTGAACTCGCGGCGCCAGTCTATCGAGTACCCGAGCCACTCCATCCCCTTACGGTAGCTCAGGTCGCTCTCGCGGGCGAAGTGGTTGGCGAAGTAGTGCGGGTTCTCAAACTGTGAGAGTTCAGACTCAAGAATACCGTAGCGCTGGGTGAGCACGCGCACGAACTCTGGCTCGCGGCGCGCGACTCGCTTGGCCGCCCCCACTATTGGCGTGCCCGTGAAGTGGTAGGCCATGGGAAACAGCACGTTGTAACCGCGCATGCGCTTGTAGCGGGCGGTCACGTCGGGGACGGTGTAGGTGCGCCCGTGCCCAATGTGCATGGGGCCCGAGACGTAGGGGTAGGCAACGGTGAGGTAAAATTTTGGTTTGTCGCTCGGCTCGGCCTCGAATATTTTTGCCTCGCGCCATGCATCCTGCCACTTCGCATCAATTTCCTGCCAGTTCATCCGGTATCACCTAGTAGATCAATCACTCTTCCAGCCAAATTTTGAGCTCTTCGTATTTTATCCTCCATTCGTCCATCAGCTCCTTGAACCTTGCGGCCTCCTCTTGACCTATCACGAATATCCCGCCACCCAATACAATCCCCCCAAAAGCCCTAACTGAGCCTCTCTTCCCAAACAGGGCTTGCCAAATCCTCGCCTTCTTCCTCGGCTCCAAATCCCTGAAATGGACCCTGATGAGCACGCATGGCTTTAAACCGAGATGCTTTGGTTTCAATTCAAAGCCCCTTTTGTACAGCCACTTCCCCTCTCTAAAAATTTCCCTCGTCAAGTGGATGTCTTCTGTCGGCAAATCATTGACCTTGAGATCTATAAACCTAAATGGGACAATCCGTTTTCTACCGGACCTCAAGTAACGGTCGTACGAGATTTCGCGGGCTACCTCCTCAATTTTTCTGAGTTCTCGGTTATATCTCCCCTCAAAGAGTAAGCACATGTCGATATCGGAGTAACTTGGATGCCCCTCACCTCTCGCGATAGAACCGTAGAGGATAATACCCCTGAGGCTTTTCAGGTTGAGCTCCCTTATTTTTTCAATAAACGGCTCTATGAGGGGGGAAAATTCTTTTTGTACCGGGATCATGATACCAGCCTAAAGATAACTTCTGCTCGCCGAAATGCTTCCTCCAAATCCCTCTTGGTCAGAACCAATCGATAAATGCCCTTCCCATGCACCGTCGTTAAAAAATGTTCCCAGGCCTGTAGAACCTCTGGTGAAAGCCTCCCCATCATGATGTGCTTTTCCAATCTGATCGACCTGTCCTCGTGCCCATAGGAATGTTCATCATGCCTCGCGAGCCACGCCTCGATCGCGTGCACAACTGCGAGGAAGAGGTTGCCGAAGGCCGTGTTGAAATCGCCGCTTGTCCTGTCCTCCTGGGCGTGGTGCAAGTATCTCTTGTAAACATCGGTGTGCAATTCAAATTTAGCCATGATTATAAGTTATTTTAGGGTAATATAAAGTTTTTTTGCTTACTTATAATAGGGTTTCTTTGATTAGCTCCTGCCAGTTCACCACGCTCTCACCGTTGGCTCTGCTGCCTCTCGCAAATATCCAGCGCCTTTTTGAACGCTGCGATCAGGAAATCCGTCTTGGGCCCACCGCCCTGCCCCATCTCGGGCCTGCCCCCGCCACCGCCACCGATCACCCGAGCGCCCTCTGTGGCCATCACCCCGCAGTTCACCCCGGCGGCTACCGCGTCTTCTCCCGCCATTATGACTAATCGTGCCATCTCGTTTCGCGACCCGAGCACAACAACCAATCCTCTATCTTCCTTTGTTAGGGCACTTGCAATTTTTATCAGCTCGTCGGCGCTCGCCTTCTCAACCTCGTCGAATATCACCCTGACCTTCCCCACCTGCCGGGCCTTCAACTTGAGCTCAGCCAGCCTCAGCTCGGCCATCCGTTGGCTCAGCCGCTCGACCTCCTTCTGGGCCGCCTTCCACTCGTCGAAGAGCTGCTGGGTCGCCGTGGCCACCCGCTCAGGCGAGGTCCGCAGAATCTCGGCCGCCTTTGCAAGCTGCCGCTCTTGGGCCTGCACGAACTTCAGCGCTGCCGCCCCGGCCGCGAACTCGATGCGCTCGATGCCGTCCTGAATCCGCTCGGTGTGCACGATCTTGATGAAGCCCACCTCGCCCGTGCGTGTGTAGTGAGTGCCAGCGCACGCCTGGGTGTTCCATCCATCGATTTCCACGACCCGCACTTGCTTGCCAGGCACTATGCCCCCTTGATAGAGGTCGAACCCGTGCTTCATCTCCGCCTCGTTTCGGTCCATCCACTCGACCCTGACTTGGCGGTTCTCCGTCACCACCTCGTTCGCCAGGCGCTCGATCTCCCGCAGCTCCTTCGGATCGACGCGCTTGAAGTGGGAGATGTCGAGGCGGGCACGCTCCGTCCCCTTCTGCGCGCCCTGCTGCCAGACGTGGTCACCCAGCACCCGCCGCGCCGCCCCGAGAAGGATGTGGGTCCCCGTGTGGTGGGACATGAGAGAGCTTCTGCGCTTCCAGTCTATCACTCCGACCACCCGTTGCCCGGGCTTGAATGGGTTCGGCTTAACGCGATGCAGGATGACCTCTCCGGTCTTCACCACATTTTCCACCTGGGCTTTTGCCCCCCTGCTCTTTAGTATGCCGATATCGCTCGGCTGCCCCCCGCCTTCCGGGTAGAATGCGGTTTGGTCGAGCACCACGTAGTCATCGAAGCTCCGGAGCACTCGCGTTTTGAACTCGTGGGCGTAGGGATCCTTATAGTAGAGCGGCTTGGTGGGCGGAAGGCGCGCTAGCTTTTCCTTCGAGACCGGGGCCGCCGGTGCTGGAACGTGTCTGGCCTTGCTGTGGGATTTCGCAACCTTGATATAGAAATCCTCCGGTACCCACACCTCAACTCCCAGTTTTCCTGCGACCTCCTTCACCACCTCGGGGGGAAGTCCGTGGCTGTCGTAGAGCTGAACGAGCTGTTCGACCGGCAGAGGCTCACGCTTGGCGCGAAGGTCGGTGGCAAGCCGCTCCACCAGCCGCGTCCCCCGTTCGATAGACTCCCGATAGCGCCGCTCCTCAAGCCCGACTACCTCCAAAATATAGCTGGAGCGCTCCTTGAACTCGGGGAACTGGCGGGAGAGGATATTCAAGTTGAAACCCATCAGCTCCGCGAGAGGCGTTTGTAGATTTATCTCACGCATCAGACGGAGAGTTCGTCGGAGCACGAGGCGGGCGAGGTAACCCTCCCGGACGTTGCTCGGGGTTATCCCATCGCCGAACATGAACGCCAAGCAGCGGAGGTGGTCGGCGATCGCGTACACGGCCTCGAGGGGAGTGAGCATTCGGTCCAGCTCCTCGACGCTCAAACCAGTTCGTGATGCTACCTTGGACCGGAGCATCTGGAGGTCGCGTCCGCTCTCGATGTCGATCAGCCCGGCCAGCTTTGAGTTCTCGCGCAGCACTTCAGTAGGTGGCAGTTCAATGCCTGAGAGTTCCCGAAGGTACTTGACCGTGGGGCCAAAGATGGATTCATAGCTCGTGGCCGTGCCCTGCGAGAGCCAGACGAGCCGCTCAATCCCATAACCCGTGTCCACGATTTCGAGCGGGAGGCGCCGATATTTGCCGCCCTCTCCGGCGTAGTGCATGAAGACAAGGGTGACCAGCTCCAGCCCGCGCACGTTCACCTCGAAGTCCTCCCCTGCGTTTCCCCCGCCCTCCCAGAAGTCCTGGATATAGGTGATCTCCACGGGTTTGATGCCCAGCTCATGGGTGAGGAACTGGTGGCAGAGGGAGACCGTCTCGTCGGTCCAGTAAACACGCCGCCTGCGGGAGTTGAACGCGTGGTGACCTCCCATGAAGAACAGCGTGTAGTGGCGGCCAGAGCGCCCGACGTTGTCGATATCATTTAATCGGATGCTTGGTTGACTCACGACCAGTGGGTTAGCGGGGGGTGGAACAGCACCGCTGGTGACCCACGGTTGAAATGGGAAAATAGAAGCACCGGTAAGGAAGACGTCATCGCGCCACCGAGCAACCACAGGATATCGGTCGATCACCTCGTGTTTGTGTCGCTCGAAAAACTTCAGGAACGCTTGCTCCATCTTGGCGAGCGAGTACTTCCGCTTCGTCGGGGGCTGCTCAATGAAGGCGTACTTGTCGCAGGGGGTGTCGCCACAGGAGCTTCGTCTGGGGTCGAGCGTCCAGAAAGTCCGCCCGCAGCGTTTGCATTTTTTGCGCACGAAGCCCTCGCGCTTGAAGAGGGCCACCTGATAGATATCCTTCACGCGCTCGCCTCGCCAAGCAAATATCGGGGCGAAGGTTAAAAGTTTGCGAGTATTAACCGAACAGCGCACCGAGCCCGGCCAAGGCTTCCTCTTCTTTCTCCTCCTCTTCGACCTTCTTCTCTTCCTTCTTCTCCTCTGGCTTCGCTTGGGCCGCCGCAGCCGCTGGAGCAGCAGCCACAGGAACCGCCGCGCCCTTGATCGCCTCGTCGATGTTAACCCCCTCGAGCGCTGCGACCATGGCCTTCACCCTTGCTTCGTCCACCTTCGCTCCCGCCGCCTTGAGGATGTTCGCTAGCCCTGCTTCGTCCACTTTCTTTCCAGCGGCATGCAGCACGAGGGCGCTATACACATATTCCATTTGTTATACCTCCATCGTTCGAGTATCGCGTCTTGACATTTATCCTTCCTTTTGCTCTACTTTAGGCTTTTCCTCGGCTGGCTTTGCTTTAGCCTTGGGCTCCTCTTTGGGTTTCTCCTCAGGCTTGGCCTCCACAGGAGGTGCCACCCCCAACATCTTTTTTAACCCCTCGTCCAGCGTGTTCGAATCCTTCGCACCCATGGTGGCTGCAAGTCCCAGCATCTCAGCATGGGCGCGCGCTAGCAGCATGGGCATGACTTGTGGGACCGGCAAGTAGGCATTCAGGGCCAAGTTCTGGGCAGCAGCGCTAGCCTTCATGATCATCAGGCTGATGGTCATAGGGGTCGGGTAGTTCACATTCAGCGCGAGGTTCAGGGCGCTCGCGCTGGCCTCTTGGAGTTGTACGACAACCCGCGCTTCATCGATTTCCAAGACTTCACCGGAGAACACCATGCCCGCCTCGTACGCCGCGCGCAGCTTCAGCCCAAGCTCGAGCGGCATGATCCCGAACTTAGCTAGCGCGTCTGAGACCTCCTTTGAGATCACGTCTCCAGCCTTTAGGAGGTGGCAGTCTTCGAGGATTACCACTTTGCCGGCCTGGATTCGCGCCTTGATCCCGACCCGCTGGAGCTCTCCAACCACCGGCCCAGGGGCGAAATCGGTCTCGCCCGCGGGAATGACGATGTCCTTTGGGGACTTGGAGCCGGGCTTCGCCGGAGCGCTGATCTTGCTGTCGCGCAGGAACTTGCTGAGCCTGAAGGGGTTCATCCTCGAAAAGATCAAAGCCGACTGTCCTTCGAGAAAACCTGTTAGCTCGCGGAACTTCTCGTCCATCCCCGTGGCTTTCTCGAGGGCGAGCATCAACAGCGTGTTTTTTGACACGACGATTTCTGCCTCACCCCTCAGCTTCTGGCGAATTTGCTGGAACTGTGGGGCCGGCAGTTCGGAGATGTCAAGCACCCCGACTACTGGATACTGTGCTAGGAGTTCGGAGAGTTCGCTCACGACTTCTTGTTTCCAGGGGGCTATCCGCTCCGCCTTTGTGCTGGTCATCACTTTTGCACCTCTACTCGGACAGGCTTCCCCATCGTTGTCTTGATGATGACAGCGTCCACTTTGCCGCCTTTCTCGCTAAGTCTGCGCTCGACCGCTTCGATGATTGCCCCCGCGTTCGCAGCTAGCTGCTCGTCGCTCATGCTTTCCACTCCTATATTAGCGTGGAGGGCGGCTTGGTCCTTGGTCGCCACTCGCACGGTTCGCTTCAGGCGCTCGATTAGGGCCCGAGGGTCAGCTGTTGGCGGAATGGGTTTCGGCATCTTCCCCCTTGGTCCGAGGACGGGCCCGAGCACCTTGCCTATCATAACCATAAAGTCTGCCTGAGCGATAGAAAAATCGTAATCCGCGGCGAGCTTTTTCACCCGCTTCCGCTGATCTTGTAGCTCCTCGATATCCTGACGGCTCATCACCAGATCGGCGCCAGCGTCCCTCGCCCTACGGGCCAACTCTCCGTCAGCGAAGACCAGAATCTTTCGGGGTTCTCCTGTCCATTGAGACAACACCACATCCTCGGCGAACCGCCCCTCTTGTTTTTTTGGGTCGATCCCCTTTAGGATGATTGAGAGGTCCACGCTTTGCTCAAACTTTCGCTTAGGGCTGGCCTCGCGCATCTGCTTTATCGCGTTGATCAAGCTCTCGGTTTTGACAGGCATCTATTTCAGCTCCTCCTCGTGTTTTCCCTCCGCGATCTCCCGCTGGATCTCCCGTGGATTCTTGCCGTCGACCGTCACACCAAGGCTGACACACGTTCCGAGCACCTCCCTCGTAGCTGCCTTGAGGTCCTTCGCCAGAGTTCCCTCGGACTTCAGTTTAGCGATGTTAACGGCCTGCGCTAGCGTGAGGTTTCCTACCACCTCGGTGCCGGAAGTTTTGGCCCCTTTCTCCACCCCCAGCTCCTTCTTGATAAGGGCAGCGACAGAAGGGGAGCCAACCTCAATATCAAACTGTCGCGTCTTCTTGTCAACCACCACGGTCACTGGGACCTTCATCCCCGAGAATGAACCCGTCTTCTCGTTTATCTTGGCGACGACCTGCCCCACGTTGACCCCGAGCGGCCCCAAGGCTGGCCCGAGGGGTGGGCCTGGGGACGCCTTTCCCCCTTCAACCAGCACTTTGACCCTAGATTTCACCCTTGTCACCCTAACCAAATGTGAGCGGTTCTCTCAAAAGTAGGCAGCGGACGCTAAAAAGCGCTGTGGTCGGGCCCGCTACTCTAATACCTCAATCTTGCCGTAAATGCCAGCGCTCACGTGGATCTCGTCGCGGAAAAGCCTCGCGTATCCATTGGTGATCTTTATCTTGTTACCTACCTTGACGCGGTCGATGTCGGCATCCCACAGCGAGACCTTTATCCGGCCTGAGTCGTCCTCCCCGACCGCGGTCGTCACCCTGCCCTCTCGACCGTCCCTGCGGGTGTAGGTGCGGGGCTCCTCCACCTCAACGACATTCAGCTCCAAGTCGATGCGCCGCATGTCCGGCCTTACTTCGCTCGCTTTCACTTGGTTTCCTCCTTCTCCTTTTTCTGAATTACCTTGACCGAGTCGCCGCGGACAGTGACGGGAATTGGCACTGTGGCCTCGAAGAGCTCGACCGTTATCTCCTCCTTCCCCTCGTCAAACCTCATCACCCTAGCACGCTCCCCGCGGAACGGCCCGGAGACGAGTTCCACGATGTCCCCGGCCTCAATGCCTGAGATGGTTGGCTTCGGAACAAGAAATTGTTCTATTTGGTCCATTGGGACCTCTCCCGCGACCATCCCCTTGCTGTGCTTGATCCCGACGCGCGCGCGCTCCACGCTCGATTTTCCCACCGCCTCGACAAATATGTAACCTTTTATCCCAGGTGGAGCAAGGACGGTCTTTATCGGTAAGTTGAAGTTCCTTGTTCTAGTCACGACCATATCAACCGTGTTTTTCTCCTGGCCTATTGTCGTCCGGATGGCGAAGATTGCTGGCTTCTGAGCCTCCTCCATTCCAACTCACCTCATATAGATGCAAAAATTTCTTGAATGATGGAACCAAGAAACATAACCATAAAACCAACGAACCCCACGAGCAAAATCCCAAGCCCAGTGACTTTCGCTACTTGCAGGTACTCGTTCTTGTCCGGCTTTTTCGCTACCCGAAGCACGCGCCAGCAGTTGTGGAAAAACTTCCGCATCTAAAGAGACTCCAGTCCGAGATCAATGGGTTCGCTCGGCCGTGTGGGTCTCTCTCCGGGTCCGAGCACATAGGGCGAGTGAACACCTGACAGGACCACCATCACCCGCACAGCGTTCATCAGCTCTTCAGATATCTGAGCTCCCCAGATAACGTGAGCCTCTGGGTCAAGGGATTCGGAGACCCGGGAGACGATCTTCTCAGCCTCCTCGAGGGTCATGTCGGGGCTGCCAATGATGTTCACGAGAGCACTGCGGGCCCCCGTGATGTCCACGTCGAGTAACGGGCTGTTGAGGGCCTCCTCGACTGCTTCGACGGAACGGTTGGCGGTGTCGGATTCCCCTATTCCTATCATGGCCACACCACCGTTCTGGAGCACCGTGCGCACATCCGCGAAATCAAGGTTGATCAGCCCGGGCTTGGTTATCATCTCGGTTATCCCCTTGATTGCGTCGATCAGCAACTGATCGGCGACCTTGAATGCGGCGCCTATCGGTAAGTCTGGGGCGAGCTGGAGTAACTTGTCGTTCGGGATCACTATCACAGTATCAGCAACCGCTCGGAGGCGTTCAAGACCTTTTTCGGCGTTCAACCTGCGTCGCGTACCCTCCACAGTGAACGGAAGTGTTACGACGCCGACTGTCAATGCCCCAAGCTTCTTCGCAATCTCAGCCACGACAGGGGCCCCACCTGTTCCCGTTCCCCCGCCAAGACCGCATGTGACAAAGACCATGTCGGCACCGTAGATGTGATCCTTTATCGTCGCATCATCCTCCCGTGCGGCTGCTTCCCCTTTCTCGGGGTCGTTGCCCGCGCCCAAGCCGCCCGTGATGTCCCGCCCGATGAGGATTTTTCGGTCGGCGGTCGTGTAGAGCAGATCTTGGGCATCCGTGTTGATCGCTATCGTCTCAGCACCTTGGATGCCGACCCCCATCATGCGGGAGATCGTATTACATCCGGCACCACCGCAGCCCACGGTGGTTATCCGCGCCTTCGCCTGCTCCAGGATTTGCTCCAACTCCTCCCTAGTGATAGTCTTCGGTGGTTGTCCCCTAAATTTAGTTGGAACTCCAATTCCTGGTTTTGTGAGCGCGAACCCAGTTTCCGGGGTGAATACAGCGTTTTCAGCCTTCTTCAACCAAATCCCTTCCGTTCCTTGCGCTGGTCAATTTCTTCCAGACTAATTTAAACCTTTGCCTGAGCTAAAATTTCCCTACAGCGCTGCACCCTAATGCCCAGCCTGTCAGCAACCGTCTGGCAGATCGCCCTTTGCTCGCCGCTTGTACCCTTCCAATCAAGCGCGAGCAGTTCCACGCCGCCGCTGGTGCGCACGATTGCTTGCTCAAGCAGCTCCTCGTCGATGCGCGCGTACTTGGGGAGGATATGCCCCACCCCCACATCGGTGCGTAGGGTGACCTCAGTATGGCGGGGGGCATAGTGGGGGCCACCGAGACCCACTGCATTGCGGCATTTCGCCGGAGAAGCCACCGCAATGATCGCCCGCGCCACGGCTTCGCCAGCTTTCTTATCCACCCACTGCTCCGAGGAGCTTCCGATCTCTACGAAGGTGACCGGAACATCGAGCTTGGTTGGCCCATGGTGGGTGGCCTCAAGGGAAACCTCATGAGGGAGCCCAAGCTCATCACGCGCCGCGACTAATGCTTGAAGGGCCGTCTTGATCGTTTGGGGAGAGGTCACCGCCAGCTTCCGCTTCTCAAGTTCTCCTGAAACGTGCGCGGTGAGAGATGGTTTGCCCGACTCGCTCGCGTGCCTGGATGCCACGATCACCTCATCAGCGTCGACTGGAAGAGAAGCGAGTTGAGTCACCCCACCCGGCACCAAGGCCAAGAGTACTTGATCGTAAATGTAAGAGTTTGGTAAGGTGGAAGATTTTTCAAAATCGTACAGCTCTAACAGGCGTGCGGCGATGTTTTTCGCGGCTGGGTCCTGGGCGGAGGCTAGGATGAGTTTCATCGTAAACAACTCCCATTCCGAGCAAAAATAGGTGGTGGGCCCGGAGGGATTCGGACCCCCGATCTTCGCCATGTCAAGGCGACGTCATAACCACTAGACCACGGGCCCAAGTAAAATTTAGCCGAGTCAGTATAAATCATTTATAAAAAGGGGTGGTGGACCGGGCGGGACTCGAATTCGCGCGATGTTGGGCTTTCCCAACACCGTCCCGCGACCTCCCGCATGCCAAGCGGGTGATCATACCAACTGATCTACCGGCCCACCGTAGAAATGTTGACGCGCGAACTTAAGAGATTTTGTACTTGTCCAACGTTGGGCACGCGGAGATGTCAAACGTTTGACATGTCCCTAAGCTTTTTCCTCTTCAGCAACCTCGCCACTTGGTTCAGCTTCGCCCTCCCCACCCTCTGGTTTTCTCTCCTCGGCCGGCTTCTCCTTCCCGAGCAGCAGCCCCAGCAAAGTTTTTTGGTCGACCTCGGCCCGTGCGCGCCACCCGATGTAAAGCAACCCCTCGTCGTCCTCGGATAGATAACCCCGGCGGATGAACCGGTCGATGGTGGACTCGATGCGCCAGCGCGGGAACTTCTCCTGAAGCATCCGCTCGACCTCCTTCAGCGGGGCCTTCCCGCCCTTCGAGAGGATGTAGGCCAGCGCGGCCGTGAGCATCCCCATATCGTCGATTCGCCAGCCGAAAGTCCGAGCTTCCGTGAGCGTGGGGTGCCCCCGCAGGGTGACGAAGTAGCGGTCTGACTCTGAGCCCTCCTCCCCCTCGCTGGTGTGTTTGACCGTCAGCCCGAGCTTTTCCAACTCGGCATCCAGTAACTTCAGGATTTGTTTGTAGTCCCTCCCCAGGGCGTGCCTGAGCTCCCAGGCCTTTGTCCCGGGCCGCATGTGGTGCCTGAAGAGCAGGAGCTGGGTCGCGCGAGCGAGCTTCTCCCTGAGCTCCACTATGTCATGTTCCTCAGCCACGGGCCCTCCTCCTCTGGAGCCACTCCTCACGGGAGATCGATATCGGCACTGAGCTCGTCGTCACGCACTCGAGGCGTTGGGGTTTCGGGAGCGGCCTCAGCGTGATATCCTCCTCCAGCGACTTGATCTCAAGTGTCGCATAACCGTAGCTCACGAGAAAACTCACGAGCCAAGCCTTTACCACCGTCTCTTCAAAGCTCCGCTCCGAGATGAAGTCCCAGTAAGAGATCTCGCCCCCATCCCCCGCCGCATCCTTCAGCTCCCGCCAAGCCCGATCCATCACCGCCGCGAAGTCCTCATCTGAGAGGATTCCCATGCGGGCGAGCTCCCGGCGGGCGATCTCCCCAGTGAGCACCTCGGTAGTGTCAAGCCCGCGCCAGCGCTCATCAAGCGGGGGCAGATTCCTCCAGTAATCCAGCCCTTCCTTGACGCCGTGGGGGGTGAGGGCCTCTAGGTCGATTATCGGGTGCCATGAATGTGTGAGCACCTCGGCCAAGTCCTTCGCAGGGAGGGCGTGCAGTTTGAGCATGATCAGCAGCGGGTCGAGGTAGAGCATCGACGACTTGTGCTTGATCCACTCCCCCTGCTGAAACACGACATCCGCGAGCCCGAGCACCGCCTGAATGTCAAGGTAGAGCTCCTCGTGCTTCCTGAGCTTGGGCAGGAGCTCTCGCAACCGGTCGAAGAACTCCCGGACCTCCACATCGAACGGGTCGAGCCCACGTTTCCGCACCGTGTCGCAGAGGTCAATTATCCGAAGCATCAGCTCTTGGCGCTCGCTTGGCATCTAGGCCGTCACCTTCACCCGCGATGAACCCGCGACGTTCTGCACGGTGATGACGTTTGGAACCCCTTCCACGTCCATGAGCCGCCCGGGAGTTATCACGATGTACTGCGTCCCCTCGCCTTTCATGAACTCGATGATCCCCCGCAAAATCGCTTCCCGGTTGCGCGGGTCCAAGTGGGCCTCGAATTCGTCGATTGCGCGGATGGGGGATTTGATATGCTGTTGGAGTGCCAGCAGGAAGCACATCAAGGCGGTCGTTCGCTCCCCGCCGCTCTGTGTGTAGGCGTCCAGCACTTGGGGTTCGGACCCCTTGAATCCCACCAGCAGCTCGAGCCCTGCTTCGTCGATGTCGTGGGCGTTCGTCAGGTTTACATCGCCGCTTGCATTGACTTGTGTGAGGATTTCACCGTAGCGTTTCTTGACCTCACGCAGGAGTTTGCCCACCTCATTTGCCCAGCGCTTCTTGCGGAGTTCCAGCTCTTCGAGCGCTCGCTGCCTGTTTGCCGCAGCCACCTCAGCCTTCGCCTCGAGCTCCTTGAGGGTGCTCTTGTAGCTAAGATACATTCGCTCGACGTCTGGGGAAACGTCGACCAAGCTCGCCAGCTGGATGTTGGTGAGCTTTAGATCGTCGAGCACCTCTTGGGGTTTCCGCTGCGTCTCGACCCGCTCGCCCACCTGCTTCGCTTCCTCCACAAGTTGTTCGAGTTCGCGGCGCGCGCGTCGGAGTTCCGATTGGGCCCCCGAAATGTCCCGTTCGAGCAGTTCGCGGCGGAACCCGAGCACGGCGATGTGGACTCGCGAGTTCACGTGAGACTCCCGGGTCCGTTCGAGCTCGCCCCTTGCCTCAACGAGTTCAGATTTGACATCATTCGCACGCCCGCTTGCCTCACGCAGGTTTTTCTTTGCTCGCTCCAGTTCAGCCCCGAGGTGCCCAAGCAGTTCGTTTAACCCAGCCCCGGCCACAGAACGAAGGGAGTTGGTGAAACTCTCGATTAGCTTCGCGCGCGCCTCCGCTTCAGCGTGAGCCCGCTCATGAGCGATGAGCTTTTGATATGCACCATCAAGTTCGAACTCGAGCTTCTTCAATTTCGTTTCAAGCTTTTCCTCTCGCTTTGAGTTCTCCTCCAGCTCTTGCCTGAGTTCACGGAGCTCGCCGTTCAGCTCCTCAAGCCTCAATTGGAGGTTCTCGACCGCCTCCTCTTGCCGGATGCACTTCGCCCACGCATACTCCAGCTCAAGCTCCCGCTTTCGCTCACCGAGCTCCCGCTTTCGCTGGAACCGCCCGTACTCGCCCTCCCAGTATCTCAGCGTCTCTTGGGCCTTCTCGAGCAGGTTCCGGATCGACTCCTCCTCGCTGAGCGTGTGGGACAGTTTTTCTCGCGCCTCGAGGATGTGCTCCCGGTACTCTCTGAGTCCGACCGCCTCCTCGACGAGTTTCAGCCGCTCGTGGGCGTCTATCGCTCCAAAAACGTCGATCATGTTTTGATGCATGATGATGAGCATGTTGTCTGGGTTTATCGAGAGCCGCTCGAGCAAGCGCAGCACCTCTCCTTTCATAATCATGCGATTGTTAGCCTCGTACCAGTAGGCTCCATCGCGATTCAGGTAGCGGGAGAGCACGATGGTATCGGAGTTTATGCTTGAAATGGGGCGCTTACCATTGTTGGGCGAGTTATCGAACACCACGCTCACGCGCCCCAGGTCCTTCCCCCGGCGGATGAGGTCGCTGAGTCTTCGCGAGCGTTCTGTGTATGTCTGCCCGAGGGCCACCGCTAGGCCAAGCAGGATGGACGATTTCCCGGCACCGTTCGGACCACACACCAAGTTTAGGCCCGGTTTGAACGGAACCCTGCTATATTCGTAACTCATAAAATTTTCCAGGATTATCTCCCGGATCAAAGCGCTCGCGGGCATGTGCATCAGTTTAAATTTCTGTCTTCAACTTTAAAGCCCTCCCCCTATTATGTTGAAAAGGTGGCCCAAGTGGTTTCGGTAGCCAAAATATTTGAGATAAAGGAGCCGCTCGAGCTCGGCCTGATGGCGCGAAAGCTCAAGGACTTCGGAGAGAAGGAGCCCTACGAGCGCGAGGGAAAGCGCCACGAGCTCACGACCGAAATCCTGGACCTGAAGCTCGAGAGGGGCACGCTGGCGGGAATCTTCAGCAAGGACTTCGTGCTCAGCCGCTATTACAAGCGAGGGCTGGTTGAGACCCTTGTCACGGAGGAGGTCCCCTTTTGGATTAAGCCATTCAAGGAGCGGACCTTCCTGATAGTGCTCGCGCCATCGAAGGCCCGCGGGGTGAAGCACCTGCTGACAAACTACGTGGCGAACCGACTCAGCGATATTTTGTTCATCAAGACGGGAGCAATAGTTGAAACAAAGATCACCCACGAAACACTAAAAGAGCTTCACGAGTCCAACCCTCGCGCAACCAAGCTGATTTGGTTTGACAATATTGATATCCCGGGTGTGGGGAAACTCGCCCTCGCAGGGTCGGCCATCGCAGACACCAAACTTTACCGCGATTACCTTGAGCACGGGCAGATATGGTATGTGGTCTTTGAGGTGCAAAAGCGCGGGCTGGTTGTGGGGATTACCCGGAACTGCGTGGTGACGTTGTTCAGCAGGGCCGAGCGGGACGAGTTTCTCAAATATGTGTTCGATGAGATCATCCCGCTGATCTCCTAAAGCCGAAACTTGTAACGAGCCGAATGAGGAAAACTGTTAGGTTGTGCGCTTTTTGCAATGCTCCTTCACAGGACAGGCTTTGCATTTGTGCCGCTTGCAATATTCAAGCTTGAGCCTCACGAGCGCCGACTCAAACTGCTCTACCTCTTTCAATCCAAGGCGCCCACCCACCTCGCGCGCTAGCCCTGATGGCTTAGGCCTCGCCTTTGACCAGACCCCGCGGAGCTCCCGCAGAAATATGTTGACGGCAACTGGGCCAACACCCTTGAGTTCCTGAAGGCGTTTTTCTAAATCGCGTGAATCCATCGCTTGGTCGTGTAGGCGCTCGAGCCCCCCACGTTTTTTAAGGGCACCCATTGTTTCGAGCAAGGTCGAGGCAGTCGAGAAGTCATAGCGCACGTATCCCCCCGCGTCCAGCACCTCGACCAGCTTGTCCCAGCCAGCGCGGATGATCGCGTCTGGTGTGGTCAACCCCTCAGCCTCGAACAGCAGGTAGGTCTTCTTCGCGATGCTGGACGAAATCCGCTTGGCGAACAACACCGAGGCGAGGAACCACTTGAACCGGTCCCCAGGTTTCCGGAGGTTCAGGCCCAGCTCACGCGAGTAGCTCGGGATTTGAGAAAGTTTATGCTCGAGTTTCATGTCATCCCAATTTTAAAAATACTCGGCGCAGCGGTTAAGACCAACGGTGAGGGGGTGCGGCCGGCGGGATTCGAACCCGCGCAGCAGGCTTCTTTTATTAGACTTAAATAACATCCGTTAGGTTTATAAAACACTTGTTATTAAAAAATAACAGATGGATATGCGATTTCACGGGTCTCCGCAAACCCTGTTGGATTCCAAGGCGAAGCTGAAGCTGCTCACCTATCTCTTCAGCCAGCGCGAGGTGGAGATGAGCGAGCGCGAGCTGGCCCGGGTGCTACATCTCTCCAATTTTTCGGTAAATCAACTGATGAAGCTTTTCGAGCAAAACAACCTCGTGGAGCGAAGGAGGGTGGGAGCGACCACCGTGTGGCGCCTGAAGAAGGGCAGCTATCCCCACCAATTACTTGAGCCGATCTTCAAGCGCGTCTCGACCTTCCAAGCGCCAATCGAGCACCTCAAAAACCTCGTGCTCACCTCCTATCCCCTCAAGCAGGTATCAAGGATCTATCTTTATGGCTCAATAGCTGAAGGGCACGAAAACTACAACAGTGATATAGATCTCTTTGTGGTTGTAAAGGGTGGCGCTGATAAGGAGGAGATCAAGCGAGCCAACGACAAGCTGCGCGTTTTATGTCCTACTCTATATGGCAACACCGTGCAAATCGTGGTAATGGGTGAAGCGGAATACAGGCGCAAACGAGGCTCGCCTTTGATTAGGCAGGTGGAAAAGGGAATAAAGCTCTACCCAGAGGAGCCCCAACGATGAGGACCAGAAACGTCGACCGGTCGAAGTATCGAAATTACCTGTTGAAATCAGAGGAGTTCTTGGTCACGGCAGGGGAGGCTCTCGAGCGTGCCAGATACAACGCTAGCGTTCTGAACTCGGTGCATGCCATCATCTCGGCGGCGGATGCGCTCTCGGTGTTCGTGAAGGGATTCAGGTACGCGGGTACTAGACACGAAGAGGCCGTGGAGCTGTTCAGCGGCATTTTCCCCGGCGACCGTGGCCACGAGAAAAACGTGTCGCGCTTCGGCACAATCCTCTCGATCAAGAACAAGGCAGAGTATCTGGAAGTTCTGCTGAGCTCTAAAGATGCGGCAGATGCCCTGCGAGATGCTACCAGATTTACAGAGTACGTGAGAGGAAAGCTTCCATAGTCGCGTGGTGCGGCTGGCGGGATTCGAACCCAGCCTATCGCGACGGTGTTTGATGTTTTTCGGCCATCTCGACGAACTTTTCGACTTTTCTGATCAAGCTCTCCGCATCCTGTTTGGAGAAGAATTCAGCGTGGTAATCGGCCGCGGATTTTTCCCTTATCGCTTCGGCCAAGGTATCTCGGTGGCGGGCCTCTTCACCAGGCAGGTAGTTCCTCTTTA
>JASEJC010000013.1 GCA_030016755.1 Candidatus Hodarchaeaceae archaeon
GGTTGAACGCTGACTTGTGCTGTTGTGGAGTTGTAAT
The DNA here is from genome assembly GCA_030016755.1 of Candidatus Hodarchaeaceae archaeon. Taxonomy (GTDB): domain Archaea; phylum Hadarchaeota; class Hadarchaeia; order Hadarchaeales; family Hadarchaeaceae; genus JASEJC01. Next base: position 38 of record JASEJC010000013.1, read on the forward strand.
CGGCCGCTGGCCTTCCTATCGTCGCGCTAGTCGGCGAAACGGTCACCTCGAAGCTGAGCTGCTGCGTTACCCCCCCGCGGGTCCATGTGTATACCGCATACCCAATACCTAACCCCAGCACGAGCAGGACTATCCCAGCGAAAATCTTCATCGCCAGGGGTTCCACGCCTCGCTCGCCGCGCAGAAATCTCTTTTTCACTTATGCACCTCCAGTAGTTATCATCGTAAGTAAGAAGCTCGCGGCGGTAAATATAGTTGCTGAGGCGAGCACGGACTTCGAAACAGCCGACCAGAGTTCGACCCGGTCGCTGCCAGCCCGGATGTTTGCGATGTAGCGTGCGATGATCGCCCCAAGCGCCACAGCTGTCAGCCCCATCACCAGCCTGAGCAGAGCCAGCTCGCTTGCTTCCATCGCGCCGAGCAGAAACGGTATCCCCGCTACCCCTGCGGCCGCCGTCTGCGCAGCCATGGTGAACTTCATCCCAGACATAAAGTCCATCACCCACACCGACATCGCGCAGACCACCGGGATGAGTACCACGGCGACGAGCCAGAGATTGCCCATCGCCTCATCTATCCGTTCGCGGAAGCGGCGCTCAACGCGGTGGAGGGTGCGCAGGAACTCGGCAGCCATCATGCAGGCCCGCCCCGCTGCCGCCTCATTGTCTCGCCGAATGCGGGAAATTATGTTGAGGAAGCTCCTTATCATGGGGTTGTATACACGCTTTCCAGCACCCCGTTCAAAGAGGGCCTCGTGCATGTCTACCCCATAACGCTCCATCGTGGTGCTTGCCGCCTTGAGCTGCTCAGCTAGAGGTGAGCCGCCCATGAGCTCTGCAGCCTCATTCATGGCTTGAGGCACCGGCTTGCCGTCGATCATGCGCGACCCCATCGTGTTGAGGGCGTTTCCCCAATCGGCTAGCTTTCGGCGCTCCTCCTCCCGGATCTTCGCGCGCTTGGCGGAGTAAAGGTAAGCATAGATGGCTATCGCGGCCGCCGTTGCCCAGACGAGCCAAAGCGTCGAGAAGCTCAGGACAACCACACCCAATGGGCCAGTCGTAACCCCAAGTAGATAGAGCACCCCCGGCCACGCGAGGGCGATGAAGACGAGCAGTGGGGGAAGCCATGAAGAAACGTTTTTGCCAAGCACCCTTACCTTGCCGCGTGGTGGCAGGCGGGGGTCGCCCTCCGGGACCTCAGGCAGCTGCACGGTCACTGGACGGCGTTTACCCATGTAAAGAGTAAAGATCAGGAACGCCAGCACGAGGGCTACTGCCATCATGGCGAAGAAATTCAGATTTACGAATTGCACGCCGATTACCCCGAAAACTGGTGAGAGCCCCACCACGCCGATTATCGCCAGTGAGCTGAAGGTCAGAAAGGCCAAGGTCGGCATCACCAAACTGTTCAGGCGCCGGGTGAGCTGCTCCTCGGCGCCCTCCAAGACACGCTCGGGTGCCTTCGCCACATCGGAGAGGCGAGCTGCTTCATCCTTCGTCCCGGTGGAGCGCAGTAGGTCGAAAATCGCTTGGCGCGTGCTGTCATCGATATCGCCCCATTCATTTGCGATTACTGTGAGTAGGTGACGCACGGTCTCGTAGCGCCTGCGTTCGTCGAGTTCGAGCAGGCCCTTCTGAAGGTCCTCCGCCAGCTTCCCCTCGCTAACATCTGCTGCGTGAATCGCTGCCCCCCGCAGGTCTGGCCGGTGGTAGAGTGAGAAGCTTAATAACATCACCGTGCTTATTGCTCGGCTTTGAGCATCGCTTTTGCGAGAGGCTGCGAGCGATGACGGGTAAGATTGAAATACCAGCAGGGACAGCCCGCTGAGCAGGGCGCCTAGGAGAGGGAGATAGAGCAGGTCCATCATGTCCCCTCTGAGCAGGCCGAGCGCCAGCCAGATCAGGAGGGATGGCACCAAGGGGATAATTATCGCGAGTATCATCCCAGCGGCCCACTCATTTGGTTTTACCCTTAGCTTGGCGTCCGCCAGGTCGCGAAGCGTTTGTTCGCTCAACTTTGTCTTTTTGGTTAGCCCACCGAAAAGCCGCCTACCCGCCCCACAAAACCGTTCGTAAAAATTCCTTTTTCTGGGCCCAGCCACGCGCTCGAGGGCAGAGCGGACGTCGCTGGGGATGGGGAACCGATCTGGCAGGGGTTTTAGAGTTTTTTCAGCCAAACCCGCCAATCCTCCATGACTCGCTTGTAATTGGGTGCGTTGCGCTTGACTGAGGAGAAGTAAGCGTTGTAAGCCAGATTTGTGAAGGGTAGCTCGAGGTAGCTCGGGTCGCCGCTCTTCTTAGCCAGCCCTAGGAGGTCGGACTTCATGCGCGCCTCGGCCAAAATGCTGGTTAGGAGTTCGTCTTCATCAATGGCGAGCCGTTTGCAGAGCTGCGGGATTAATTGGCTGCCGCCGCGTTCGGGTGGAAGAAACTCGATCTTCTTCGCGGCTTCAATGACATCCACCTTTGACAGATCCCTCGCGTTCAAACGTTTGATTAATTTTTTGCTGCCACTTAGGAGCTTTTCTGGCACGAGTGTATCGCGCTTCCGGTCATCCACAAATAGCTCGGCGTACTTGGGCTCCTCCCTCCAGTCCTTGAGGACCTCCGCCACCTCGACTATGCGCCTTATGGTGCCCCCTGGAGTAGAGAAGCGGGCTGTGCTGATGATGAAATCTATGTACTTGAACGCGGCCTCGTGCAGCCCCATGATGTGCACAATCAGGTCGAACATCTCCCGCTTGCTTCGGGCGTGGAAGCTTGCTACCACGGGCTGCGAGCCCTGTCTCGCAGCAGCCCCAAGCGCCGCCCGCACCGCCTCGGCCGCGCGAACTTCGGTGATCAACCAGTAGCTCGCCCCGCCCCTCAGGAAAGCGTTCACCTGGCGCTCGAGGTGCTCTGGATCCGAGACCCGCACATTCGCTAGCTTGTACCCGTGCTTCACAAAATCCTCGATGTGCAGCTCCTCTGTGTCTTGAAACGCCACGATGCGCTGCTGGGGGCCTATTTCCGGGATGTAGGTCTCCACCTGTGATGTCTTCGCGGTCCCCATTTCCCCGATCACGAACGCGCTTGAGCCAAGGCGGAGGACATTTCCCAGAACCGAGCTTGCGAGCGGGGTGAGCGTGCCGCGGTCGAGGAACAGAGGCTGCGTCCAAGGGGTCGAGCGACGGCGGCGGATCGCGATTTCTACGCTGCGGGACCAGATGGCGGGGTACCGGCTGAGGAACAGGCGCATCCCGAGCTCTGGGATTTCGGCGTCGAGTTGCGGGTGGACCTCGTCGAACGCGGTGCCCAGCCGGGAGGCTAGCGTTTCCCCAAGTCCGAGTAGGGAAGGCGTGGTCAGGTATATTCCTGTTTCACACTTGCCCCATCTCTCGTGCTCCACGACGATTGGCTGGAGCTCGGGCGGGGCTGGGATGTAGATGTCAGTGATGCGGTCGTCATGGTTCAACGGCTCGAGCACGCGGTAGGTAAGCCACGCAGCCATAAGCTTTGCAAGCTTCTGTAGCTCAGTCGTGGGTACCGAACTTTCCTTTTCACGAAGCATATGGAGGAGGGTGTTGTACCACTCCTCGGCGAACGAGCGCATGCGAGTCGAGTACGCGAACCTCGCGTGGCCGGGAGCCTCCTCGATTTTGACCCGAAACGCAGCATCCAAGAGCCCGAGTTGTTCCACGGGTAGTTTGAACTCCGGAAGGTCCAGTTCGTAGTAGGGTACCGGGCTACTGGGCTGTTCATATATCCTCACTTTCCCACGCTTATCGGACAGCTCGTAGCTTTCGATGAGGCTGGCCTGGCGGGGAGGCGGATGCCAGACGCCTTCCACAAAGAAGGGCCTCATGCGGGCGACAAAGACAGCATCGTAGTTCGTGGGGGAGAGGCGCTTGAGGATATCTACGCCCTTCAAGGTACTCTTTATCGACTCCACGAGTTTCGCGAAGTGCTCATCGGTACAGCTCTTGCAATCTCCCTTGAGCTTCTTCCGAGCATTGGCTACCAAATCGTCGAGTGGTCCGAGATCATGCGGGTTAGCAACGATTTGGTCGAGAGCTTTCATCACTAAAATAGTGCGTTCGTTGATACATTTTACACACCTCTTTTCCTCCTCCTTCGCGGCATAGAGGGTGCGATCTAACGCGAGCTGCTGTGCCGCGGCGATCGTCCTCGCCAACTTGGATAACTCACGCGAGCAGTAGACCCTACAAATGGGCCCGGTTAGGATTACTTGATCCACCTCGCCTTCGGTGCGGAGCTTGTCGATCACGTCGGCGCGGCACCTGGGGTCCGTGAGCGTGCACAGCCCCTCGCACCCATGGCAGTCGAACTCCGCCACCTTCAGCGGACCGGATTCCTTCACCTCAAAGCTTGCAGGGCCTACCAAGTTAACACCAACTCACGTTTACTTTTTATGATATAACTTTTCGTTGCTGGTGGGTCAAAGCAGGATTTTGGCTCTTGCAAACTCGGGATATGGATTTTAGCTGAGCACCACAATTCTTGCTCAGAAGCGCCTAGAGGAGGTGATTACGGAAGGCTGGGGTGCTTCAAAACTATCCCGAGGTGGAAAGCATGAAGACCCCAACCTGCAGATTCTGCAGATCTGCAAATGTTGTTAATCACCGACGATCTCGCCACCTACAGAAGGGCGAGCCATTAGGCTCCGGGCTGGCGCTATTGTGAACATAGACCAGTCGACTGGCGCGAAGGTATGAGCAAAAGAAACTTGATGGAACGGAAGATCCAGACCACCCGGATGCGGGTCAAGACGATGCGGTGCCTCAGGAGCCTCGAGACGGGACAGATTTGGCTCGACGGAGTCCAAATCCACTACAACTACATCAAACACCACATGGCGTTGGGCAAGACGCCCGCCGAGGCGGCAAGCATTAGCCTCAAGCTTGGGCAAAACGCGTGGCTCGAGCTGATAACGTTGAGCGCAAAAATTTTCATCATCGTTTATCTCCCGAGAATGAAACAAAACCCAATCATTCACGTTTTTATTACCGCGCCCATCAATCATAACAGGGATTGGGGTGAAAGCCGTCGTCCTTGCGGCAGGGCTTGGAACACGAATGCGCCCGCTTACGTTCACCAAGCCGAAATTCCTGCTCCCAGTAGCCGGAAGGCCAGCGCTCGACCATGTGATAACGCTGCTCAAGAACGCAGGGGTCGACCAAATCGCGGTGGTGGTAGGGTTCGGAAAGGAGCAGCTTATCGAACGCTACGGCGACGGTTCCAAATTCGGTTTAAACGTGAGCTACCTACATCAGAAAAAGCTGCTCGGTACTGCGAACGCCGTCTCGCTGGCAGAGGACTTTGCAGCAGGCGAACGCTTCGTGGTGATGAACGGCGACACCTTAGTCGATCAAGAATCATTAAACGCATTCGTGAGGCGATATGAAGAGCTCGCTGGAAAGGAAGATTTTGGCGGCTTGATGGCGACGATAGAGGTCGATGAGCCCGAGCAGTTCGGCATAGTCTTCTTGAAAAATGGGCGCGTCAGCGAGATAGTCGAGAAGCCAAGGCGAGTCAAAAGCAGGCTGGCGAACGCGGGCATCTACATTTTCGATCCCGTGATTTTCGATGCGATCAAGCGGACGAAGAAATCCAAGCGGGGCGAATACGAGCTTACGGCGTCGATGCAAATCTTGATCAACAGCGGCAAGGCGGTCTACACCTCCCCCCTCAACCTCTGGGCGGACATAGGCAGGCCCTGGGACCTGCTTGTGGCCAACGAGTACTTCCTGCGAGGGCAGCGCGGCGAGATCCACGGCAAGGTCGAGGTGGGTGCCAGCGTGGGGGACAATGTATATGTGGGCGAGGGTTCGCGTATCCGTTCAGGTTCCTACATCTTGGGCCCAACCTATATAGGCAAGAATTGTGACATCGGGCCGAACTGCTTCATAAGACCATCCACGAGCATAGGGGATGATGTCAGGATAGGCAATGCTGTCGAGGTGAAGAATTCAATCGTGATGGATCACACAAACATCGGGCACCTCTCCTACGTCGGCGACAGCGTCATAGGGAGCAACTGCAACCTCGGAGCAGGGACCACCATCGCAAACCTGCGCTTGGATGAAAAGGAGATTAAAATGGAGGTCGGCGGCAAGGTAGTTAGCAGCGGCAGGCGGAAGCTGGGCACTATCATCGCAGACAACGTGAAAACTGGCATCAACTGTACGATAAACGTCGGCGTAAAAATTGGTCCAGACTCGGCGGTAGGGCCTGGAGCAGTCGTTTATAAGGATGTCCCACCAAACACCATGATATTTGTGAAGCCTGTGATAAAGAAGAAGGTGTGGAAACCCAAGTAGGTATTTACGTGAGCGAGCGCACAGATGATGAATTCCGGAGAAAATACCCAAACTTGGCTAAAGAATTGGGCGGCTCCGGCACGATTAATATCAGAGCCGTGCGGAGTTCTCCAGAGGAGGCCGAGAAGGTAGCCCACTGGACGCATGGCTACCAGCCGACCGCTATCGACTTCATCCGCCGGTGCGAAAACGAGGGGCAAGCGCTCGAGATTATAGGGTTTCTGGAGACTAGAGGGGAAATCGAGCCGAGCTACGCCAAGCAGCTCCGCGTCCAACTCACCGAGCGGGGGCTCAGGAGCTTTGGAAAGCGAAGAGGGCCGGGCTGCTACGAGCGCGGCGAGACGGGTTGAGGATGCTTGAGTTAGGACTCGTCGGAAAGCCCAACACGGGTAAGACCACATTTTTCAACGCCGCGACCCTTGCGAATGCCCCTGTCGCCGGATACCCATTCACCACAATCGACGCAAACGTGGGGGTCACATACGTGCAGAGCAAGTGCCCGTGTCGTGAGTTCAACGTGACCTGCAATCCCCAAAACTCCAAATGCATGGATGGAGTCCGCTACGTCCCCGTGAGGATAATAGATGTCGCAGGCTTGGTTGAGGGCGCTCACATGGGACGTGGTCTTGGGAACCGCTTCCTGGACAACCTTCGCATGGCGGCCGCACTGATTCACATAATCGACGCTGCCGGCGCCACCGATGCGGAGGGCAAGCCCTGTCCGCCTGGCAGCCATGACCCGCTGGAGGACATAGACTTCCTCGAAGTTGAGATAGCGATGTGGCTCCGCAGCCTCCTCGCGAAGGACTGGCCTAGCTTCGCGCGCAGGGCGAAGTACGAGAAACTCAATTTGATAAAGGAGATAGCCAACCGCATGAGCGGGCTGGGAATAAAGGAACCTCACGTCGCGGAGGCTTTCAAGCAGGCCGGCGTGGATCGGTCGGACCCGGAGAAGTGGACCGACGATGACCTACTCAGATTCGTGACGGAGCTCAGGAAGGTCAGCAAGCCAATAATGATAGCGGCAAACAAATCCGACATCCCCGCTGCCGAACCAAACATCAGGCGTCTCAGCCAGCGCGGATATATGGTTGTCTCGACCTGTTCCGAAGCAGAGCTCATCCTCCGCCGCGCAGCTGAAAAGGGCTTGATAAGTTACAACATGGGCGACAGCGAGTTCAAGATATTGAAGCCCGAGTCCCTTAACGAACAGCAACGTAAAGCGCTCGAGAAACTTGCCTCGGTGCTGAAGAGGTGGGGCAATACAGGAGTCCAACAAGCCGTGAACAAGGCAATCTACGAGTTGCTGAATTTAATAGTCGTGTACCCAGTCGACGATGAAAACAAACTCACGGACAAAAAAGGCAATGTGCTCCCAGATGCTTTCTTGGTCCCTAAGGGGATCACCACTCGCGAGTTTGCGTATAAAATTCACTCAGATTTGGGCGAGTCCTTCCTCCATGCAATCGACGTGCGGACGAAACGCAGGGTCGGTGAAGATCACGAGCTAAAGGACAGGGATGTCGTGCGGATAGTCGCGACAAGGGGAAGATGAAATAAAGGTAGTTCTCATCAACCCCGACACGGGATGAGGAGCTCACCGCTGTAAACGTTTACCCGTCCAAATTGACCGAGGAAGAGCTGCAGGAGATGATCAGAGATTTTTACTCCAAGTTCGTCATCCGCCCGCCGTTCTTAATTCACCAATTGTTGAAGACGCTAAAAAGCAGATACCGCTTAAGGATTTTCATGACGAACCTCAAAGCCGGGACAAGCTTTGGGGAGGCCCTCAGGCAGTTCACCAGCAAGTACGGGAATCCCCAGAGTTCTTAAGTAGGCGTGGGCTAATTTCTTAGGCAAGGTGGTGAGTTTGGTAAAAATACTTGTCACGGACAAAATCCACGAAGATGGCGCCAAGTTGCTCAAGGGGTTCGCCGAAGTGAGTGTTGCGACGGGCCTTACGTCGGCTGAGCTACTCGAGCGAATTAAAGGGTATGATGTTTTGGTGGTGCGCAGCGCGACGAAGGTGACGAAGGAAGTCATCGACGCTGGCAAACAGTTGAGAGTCATCGCTAGGGCAGGAGCCGGATTGGATAACATCGACGTCAAAGCTGCGGAAGCACGGGGGATCAAAGTCGTCAACGCTCCCGAGGCGCCAACCGTTGCCGTGGCCGAGCTGGTTTTCGCACATATGCTATCGTTCGCGAGACACATGCTGCGCGCAGACGCCAGCATGAAGCGGGGGGAATGGGAGAAGGAGCAGCTTATTGGCACCGAACTGCGCGGCAAGACACTTGGAATCGTTGGCACGGGTCGCATCGGACGGGCTGTCGGGTACAAGGCAAAAGCGTTCCTGATGAACCTGCTCCTGTATGATGTGGTGCAAAATCGAGAGTTTGCCAAGCAGACCGAGGCTAAGTATGTGGAGTTAGACACTTTGCTACGGGAATCTGATTACGTAACATTGCACGTACCCCTGCTTCCCGAGACCGAACACATGATAGGCGCGCGTGAGCTGGGACTGATGAAACCCACAGCCGTGCTGATCAACACCTCCCGCGGCGAAGTAGTCGACGAAATGGCGTTGGCCGAAGCGTTGCAGGCTAAAAAAATCGCTGGCGCTTGCTTGGATGTTTACGAGCGGGAACCGCCGCAAGAAAGCCCCCTGCTCAAGCTGCCGAACGTCGTGCTCACGCCGCACCTCGGGGCCTCCACGGTGGAATCCCAACGCGATGCCGCTGTGATTATCGCGAAGAAGATAAAAGAGGCCTTGGTGTAAGTCGGGTGGTGCTAGGGTGGAAGAAACATCGCGTGAACTCATGCGCAGTCGGATGCGCGAGTGGCGGAGGGAACCTGTCATCGTGCGCGTGGAGCACCCAACTAAGTTGGCTAGGGCTAGAGCGCTTGGGTACAAGGCGAAACAGGGGATCATAGTAGTCAGGACTCGTGTCAGAAAGGGTGGTCGCCGTAAGGTCAGGCCGACGCGAGGGCGGAGGCCCAAGCGGATGGGTGTCTCTAAAATCGTGCCAAAGAAGAGCATCCAGCTGATAGCCGAAGAGCGGGTGTCTCGGAAATATCCGAACCTAGAGGTCCTTAATTCATATCACCTCGGCTCAGATGGCACGCGCGAATATTTTGAAGTCATAATGCTGGATCCCCACCACCCCGCGATTCGGAGCGATCCCCAACTCGGATGGATTGCGAGCAAAGCCCAGCGCGGACGGGCACACCGGGGTCTGACGCGAGCTGGCAGGAAGACGAGGGGCCTCATGGCGAGAGGTAAGGGTGCAGAGCGAATAAGGCCAAGCGTCCGCGCGCGGCGAAGAATAAAGTGAGCAGATGGAGTTCCTATTCAGAAGCGCTGCTGTGACCGCGCACGCACACGCGACTGAAGACGAGCAGCGCGTGCTAAGCGCCTTGAAGATTTTGTTGCCCGGGGGGGTGGAAATCCGGCGGTCAAAGCTGAGAGGGCATCATGGCAATCCAATCGTGGGACTGGAGGCTAGGGTCGAACGAAGGAAGGACCTCAGAGAGCTCTGGAACCATATGATGACCAAGCTTCGTGCCGGTGAACTAGAAAAGCTTCGTAACATCGTGCACCAAAGGATTGATGAAACGTGCCATCTCTGCCTGAGATTCGACAAGCAACTCGCCTACGGTGGAGCGCTGGCCCTAACCGACAGCGGGGACGCGATCCACCTTAGGCTGAAAATATCAGCATTTCCAGCAAAACGTGAGATCGCAATCGAGCTTGTTGAAAAGTTCATTGGGGGTGGAGCGGGAGATGAGGCAGAGGCGAAGGTACATAGCATTTGAAGTTGCGGAAAACACAAGCAAGACCGATGTTTTGCGTATGGTTAATTTTTTGCGAGCTAACAAAACGAAGGCTGATCGAATGTTGGTGAAGCTCGCGCTCTATGATGAGAGCTCCCAAAGGGGCCTCCTGCGATGCGGCCACCATCAACTTGATGAAATCAAAACGTCGATGGCTGGTGCTGGGGAGGGGGCGAAAGGGGCGCCTTTTAGGATAATAGGGGTTTCCGGGACGATGAGGGCTGCAAAACGCAAGTTTTTGGCGCTGGCTCAAGAAAAGGTTAAATAAGCCCCAGCCCTACAGGATATGGCAATCACGATAATTGATTAACGAGGTGTAATGAATGGCTTTTGTGCCGCCTGGAGCAGGGTATGATAGGGCTATCACCGTCTTCAGCCCTGACGGCAAGCTGTTCCAGGTTCAATACGCCCAGGAGGCCGTCAAGCGTGGTCTGACAGCCCTGGGTATCAAGGTAAACGAAGGCGTGGTTTTGGCTGCGGAAAAGAGAGTTCGGAGCAAACTGACGGAGGAAGTGTCGATCGAGAAAATTTTCCAAATAGACGAGCACATCGGGGCTGCAGCTTCGGGGTTGATCGCGGACGCCCGCGTGCTGATCGATCATGCGCGCATAGAGGCCCAGATCAACCGCCTGCGCTACGATGAGCCAATCAGCGTGCAAGCTCTCGCTAAGCGCATTGGGGACATCAAGCAACTCTACACCCAGCACGGAGGGGTCAGGCCGTTTGGCGCCAGACTTTTGATCGCAGGCGTAGACGGCAAAGAGGCCCATCTCTTCGAGACTGATCCGAGCGGTGTCGTGGCAGCATACCGGTGCCAAGCGATAGGCGGCGGGGCCCAGAGCGTCACGGAGTTTTTCGAGCGCCAATACGACGAGAAGCTTTCATTGGACGATGCTACCCTGCTCGCCTTGGAAGCGCTGCGGACTGTGGTCGAAGGAGAGCTAGATATCGACAAAGTCGAGATGGCCATCATCCCGACCAAGACCGGGCGCTTTGTGAAGCTTAGTCCCGAGGAACTGACTAAGTATATCAAACGCCTCGGCCCGAAGTCCCCAGTCAAGCCCGCAAAGGAGTAGCGGGCCATGGTGAAACTTGAGGATGCTGTCATAGCGAGGTTGTCCAGCCACGGCACCACTTTTGAAGTCCTGGTTGATCCAGAGCTGGCGTTGGTCCTTCGCGCTGGGGGGGCCGTGGATGTGCGAAGCGCCCTAGCCGTCGACAAGGTCTTCAAAGACTCGAAGAAGGGCGAGGCCGCATCCGAGGAGCTCATTCAGAAGGCCTTTGGCACGCTCGATGCCGTCAAGGTAGCTGAGCAAATCATACGAAAGGGTGAAGTCCAAGTCACAACCGAGCAGCGGCGCAGGATGCGAGAGCAGAGGTTTAAGCAGGTGGTCTCGCTGATATCAAGACGGGCCATAAACCCACAGACCAACCTCCCACATCCACCGGCCAGGATTGAGGCAGCGATTAAGGAGGCCAGGGTCCAAATCGATGAGTTCAAGAGCGCTGAGGAGCAGATCCCAAAAATCGTCAAAACTCTGCTCCCAATCCTCCCGCTAAAGTTCGAAACGCGTAAAATCGCAGTCAAGATTCCAGCCGCTCATGCTGGCAAATCACAGCGGGTGGTTAGGGAGTTTGGTACGGTCAAACAAGAGCAGTGGTTAAGTGACGGCTCTTGGGCGGTGGTCGTCGAAATTCCGGCTGGTATCCAGGGGGAGTTCTTCGACAAACTCAACAGCGCAACGAGAGGGGAAGCTGAAACGAAGGTGTTGTGATGATTCATGTCCAAAACCGTGAGCTGGTTGTGCCCGGGCAGCTGATAGCTGAAGGTGATTACCGATTGCGGGATGGAACCTTCCGCGAGGGAAAGCAGGTGTACTCGGCAGTGGTTGGTCTGGCGGAACTGCGCGGGGGAGAAATCCGGGTAATCCCACTTCAAGGGCGCTATATCCCGAGCCGTGGTGACGTGGTGATCGGGGTAGTCGTGGACTCTCACTACTCTGGCTGGATTTTGGACCTGAACTCTCCATACACGGGAAATCTGTTCGTTTCGGACCTCGTGCACAGAAAGGTCGACCTCCTCCGTGAGGATATCAACAAATATCTCAGCATAGGCGATGTTGTGGTCGCCAAGGTCAAGGATGTGGACGAGCGCATGCGGGTCCAGCTAGAGATAGACCAGCCGTGGATGGGGCGGGTCGAGAAGGGGAAGCTGGTCGAGATATCCCCAGTGAAGATCCCTCGTGTATTGGGCCGAAAAGGATCAATGCTTAAAACGCTGCAGGATGTGGGCAGGTGCAGGGTAAGGGTCGGGCAGAACGGGCGAATAATTGTATTGGGGAGGGACCACCGCATGGTGAACGCGGTGGTCGAGGCTTTACTCATGATCGAGCGCGAGGCGCATACCTCGGGACTGACCGACAGGGTGCGCCTTATGCTTGAAAAGATAGTATCTGGAGGAGGAGATTGAATGGAAAAACCTGAGAAATTGATAGTTGACGGCAAGCGGCTCGACGGCCGTGCGCCGGACGAGTTGAGACCCCTGAAGATAGAGGCGGGGGTGCTGAAGCGGGCGGACGGTTCTGCCTACGTTGAGCTCGGTGCGAACAAGGTGCTGGCGGCGGTCTATGGGCCGAGGGAGATGCACCCAAGGCATGAGCAACAACCAGACATAGCGGTTCTGCGATGTCGATACGCCATGGCCCCGTTCTCAGTGGAGGAACGGAAGCGCCCGGGCCCGGACAGGCGTTCGGTGGAGATATCGAAGGTGACGAGGGAGGCGATCGAGCCCGTGTTGTTTCTCGAGCTTTACCCGCGTTCGGTGATCGATGTCTTCATCGAAGTCCTGCAGGCTGATGCCGGGACCCGTACGGCGGGGATAAACGCGGCAGCGGTGGCGCTGGCTGACGCAGGGGTGCCCATGAGAGACCTCGTGTCGGCGGTTGCGGTTGGGAAGGTCGACGGCACGATCGTCCTTGACCTGACGAAGGAGGAGGACCAGTGGGGCACCACGGATATGCCGGTTGCTATTGTACCGAGGAAAAAAATGATAACCCTGCTGCAGATGGACGGCCACTTCACCGGGGCCGAGTTCAAACAGGCTTTAGACTTGGCCTTCAATGCATGCGAGCGAATCTACGAGGCTCAGCGGCAGGCCCTTAGGGAAAGGTATGCGATTAAACAGGGGGGATGAAAAATGTATGAAATAGTTTCAAGCGTGAAGCGGAACTACATAGCCGACTTAGCGCTGCATGAAAAGCGCTTGGATGGCCGCACCTTTGATCAGTTCAGGGAAATTTCGGTTGAGAAAGGTCTAATCAAGAGCGCAAACGGGTCGGCACGGGTCAAGATCGGCAAGACCCAAGTGCTCGTGGGAGTCAAAATCGAGCATGCCGAGCCATTTCCGGACACACCTGAGAGCGGGGTCCTGATGGTCAACGCGGAACTCCTGCCGCTCGCGTCGCCAACATTTGAGCCAGGGCGCCCTGACGAGAACGCCATCGAGCTCGCCCGGGTAGTCGATAGATGCATCCGCGAGTCTGAGACGATAGACTTGGAGAAGCTCGGGATAAAGCCAGGGGAGGACGTTTGGGCGGTTTTCATAGACATCTACGTACTCGACCACGACGGGAACCTTATTGACGCCTCGGCGCTAGCTGCCATGGCCGCACTCCTGAACGTCAAACCGCCCGAGGAGGAGGCTTGGACCCTGCCCGAGTTCCCGATTCAGAAGCGCCCGGTGATGGTGACCGTCTCGAAGATTAACGGCAAGCTGATGGTCGACCCCTGCCTAGACGAAGAAAGCGTGGCGGATGCACGCATATCCATAGCGACCACCGAGGACGGCAGCATATGCGCGATGCAGAAAGGGGGCACCGGGTACTTCTCGCGCGAGGAGCTCGAAAAAGCGTACGAGCTGGCCCGGGCCAAAGCAGATGAGCTAAGGCAGCATTTGAGGTGAGCATGTGCCGCGGACGAAGAAAGTCGGGTCCACTGGAAGGCTCGGGCCACGCTATGGGACCAAGGTTCGGAAACAGGTATTGGAAGTCGAGCGGAAGCTCAGACGAAGCTACACGTGCCCGAGCTGCAGCGCAGACAAAGTCAGACGCGTAGGCGGGTCGATCTGGCAGTGTAGACGGTGTGGTGTGAAGTTCGCCGGCGCAGCCTACTCCCCATCGGTTCTCGCCGCCCCTGCCGGAGCCCCAACCAAGGGGGGGCGATAGTGAAGTGCAGCGAGTGCGGGAGACCTGTGGAAAAGCTTGTGGAGGGGCGGGTGCGCTGTCCTCACTGCGGGTCACGCATGCTATACAAGCCCCGCCAAGAGATCGTGCGAAAAATCAAGGCAAGATAACCGGGATACAGCTCTATTTACACCAGGGTCCTAAATCCCATAGGAATAGAAATGTTGATAACCACATCTAGGCGCCCCGGACACCGCGCGAGGGTTTTATGCAGGGAACTCGCTAGAGTGCTCCCAAAAGCGCGATACGTGCCGCGTGGGACCAAGACGGTAGAGCAGCTAGCTTCGCTGGCTGGGAGGCTCGGTCATGCACGGGTGATCATCGTGAACAGCATCGCCGGCCAACCGAAGGAGTTGCAATTTTTAGATGTCACAAAGGGATGGCGGTGGCTGAATGCGCGGGTGGAGCTGGGAGAGGTCAAGCTCCAACGGGACCTCGGCCAGCGGGTCAAGCTCGAGGGGACGAATGTTTACGCTGAGGGAAAACGAGCGCGGGAGTTGGCGGATTTCCTCATGGAACTACTGGGTTTACAAGCCACAAACAAATTGCCCGATGCTGGAGCTGTTGCCGTGATAACCTCCAACGGCGGGCTCAAGCTCGAGTTCCAGCTGAGGCCGAGCTCTGGAGTAGTAGGCCCAGTACTAGTGATAACAGATTTTGGGTAGTTCACATGGTCAAAGCAAAGCGAACTAGCGCGACGGTGGAGTTCGAGTTCCGGAGCGCGCGCGAGGCCGAGGCCGTGCGGCAGGCGCTCAGGCCGGAGGAGGCGCTCCCTGCCTCGACCCGGTGCAGGGCAAGCGTCCAGCGTAGGAAAAACGTTTTATGCCTGCGGGTAGACGCAGATGATACAGCAGCTCTGCGCGCGGCGCTGAATTCGTTCCTCCGGTGGACGATCGTTGCGCGCGACATGATTGAATCGAGAGGGAGGTAAATGGAAAAACTATCGCCTCAACTGCGACATCAGCTCGCGCAGTTCCAGGAGGTCCAGCAGCAGACCCAAGTCTTGCTCGCCCAGCGGCAGCAGCTCGAGCTCCTACTGCGCGAGACCGAGCGGGCCCTGAAGGAGTTGGAGAAGCTCCCGGAGGATGCTGTGGTCCACAAAAGCGTGGGTACGATCTTGGTGAGATCCAACAAGGGGGAACTCCAGAAGGAGCTGACGGAACAGAAGGAGACCCTTGACCTGCGCGTCAAGACCCTCGAGCGCCAGGGAGAACGGGCGCTCCAGCGGCTGCGCGAGATGCGCGAGAAGATCGATGAAGCGCTAAAAGGCAAGAAGCTCGAGGAAGGGGCGGCTAGTTAGGGCGGGCCCCATGAAGGAGCTGGCTGATTTTTTGGCGG
This sequence comes from Candidatus Hodarchaeaceae archaeon, assembly GCA_030016755.1. Taxonomy (GTDB): domain Archaea; phylum Hadarchaeota; class Hadarchaeia; order Hadarchaeales; family Hadarchaeaceae; genus JASEJC01. The sequence continues at coordinate 15,770 of JASEJC010000013.1, forward strand.
AGGCTGCCAAGGGCGGGCAGCGGATTCTGGTTTTATGTCATCACAATGCAGACCCCGACGCGGTCGCGAGTGCAATTGTGCTTTCCGAAGTTCTTAAAGATTTAGGCGCGCGGGCCGAGGCCGGAGCATCCGATGACATTAGTCTAGTTTCCCAAAACATTCTGAAGGTCCTGGAGCGGGAAATAACCGTGAACCCCTCGCTGGACGCCGACCTTGTCGTGCTGGTCGACACCTCAAGCCTGGAGCATTTGGGCGAGCTAGGGGAGCGGCTTAGGGAGCGTGCGCCAAAACTCGTCGTCATCGATCATCACAAGCCGGTGGAGGCTATGAAGGAGCTAGCAACCCTGCACTTCGTTCGGGAGGAGTTCGCTTCTGAGGCTGAGCTCCTCATAAAGCTCCTGGAGGTGCTGGGCGTGAAGCTCAAACCCGAACAGGCATCCCTCCTGCTCGCGGGGATCATCAGCGACACCGGGTACTTCAGGTACGCGAAGGGGGAGACGTTCGAGGCGGTGAACCAACTCCTCCAGGCCGGTGCCGACTACGAGTGCGTGAACCGCGGCCTCAAGCTCCCCGAGAACCAGTCCAAACGGGTTGCGATGTTGAAGGCGGCCGGGCGCTCGGAGCTCCGCCGGGTTCACGGGCACTTGGTCGTGTTTTCGGAGCTAGGCTCTTTCGAGGGGGACGCGGCCGCGATGCTGGTTCGAATCGGGGCTGATGCGGCTTTCGTTGGGTCTGAGGAAAAGGGTAAGGTGCGGGTCAGCGGACGAGCGCGCCCCGACCTCCTGAAGTCGACGAGGCTGCACCTCGGAGAGCTCATGGAGGAGTTCGGGAAAGGGTTCGGGGGGAGCGGGGGTGGCCACGCGGGCGCAGCGAGCATGAGTGGCAAGGGGAAGCTCGAAGAGGTCAAAAAACACCTTTTCAAAATCTTGCAACAGAAGTTAAAGCCGAAAAAACAATAAGTGATTTGATGGCGGTTTCGGCTGAGGGGCTCTCGGAATTAGAGCGGGCTGGATATCGTTTTGTGGGTGAGCACAGGCACAGCGCAGTTAAAGTCTGCCACTGGACGCGGAAGAGCCTGCTGAACCGCGGCGTCTGCTACAAGGAACAGTTCTATGGACGAGACCTTGGGGTGCAAAGCCACCGCTGCCTGCAACTCACTCCCAGCCTCCCCTTCTGCGACCACCGCTGTGTTTACTGCTGGCGGAACATCGAGGTGACAAGCCCGCGCTGGGTCGGAGAGGTCGATGAGCCAACCGAGATTTTGGATGGGGCAGTTCAAGCGCAGAGGCAGCTGCTAAGCGGGTTCAAGGGAAATCCCGATGCCGACAAACAAAAATGGCAGGAGGCTCAGGAGCCCAAGCACTGCGCGATCTCGCTAGCTGGGGAGCCGACCCTCTACCCAAAAATCAACGAGTTCATCGAGGAGTGCGGGAGGCGCAGGATGACAAGTTTTTTGGTCACCAACGGGCAACACCCAGAGGTCTTGGAGCACCTAGTCGATCCGACGCAGTTGTACATCTCGGTGGTCGCTTCAGACCCAGAAACCTATAAAGCAATATGTCAACCAATCGCCCCAGACGGCTGGGAGCGACTCAACCGAAGCTTGGAACTCATGTCGTCTTTCAAATGCAGGAAGGTGATTCGACTGACGCTGGTCAAGGGGCTCAACCTCAAGGATGCACCTGGATACGCGAAGCTCATCGAGAAGGCCGCACCAGACTTTGTCGAAGCGAAAAGTTACATGTGGGTGGGGTACTCGCGCAAAAGGTTATCCATGGGAAATATGCCCCTGCACCGTGAGATAAAGGAGCTCGCCGAGGAGTTGGCGCGAGAGACGGGCTACTCAATCGTTGACGAGTCTGAGTCAAGTCGCGTAGTCTTGTTAAAGAAAAAATAGGGCAGCGCCTAGTTCTTGCGTCTAGGCGCTTAGCTCGTCAAATGTGTTAAGACGGGACTGGGGAGTAGCCGCCACCAACGCCCATTTATCTCATTCTTTCTTCCCATCGTTGCCTTATGTTTTCAGCGTATTGCTGGTAGTTTTTGAGGACGCTCTCCCAGATTCCTTCGCCTATGAATGTTTGTTTTACTTCCGCCCAATCTTGCATCCAGTGAGCCCATCCTTCTCTGAACTCAGGCTCCCATTCGCTGGCGTGTTCCAGAATCATCTTTGCGTTGTAGATGTGCATGATCGCGGCGCGGATTAAACCAAGTGCCCTTCTGACTTTGCCCTCGTTGTACGCGCTCACGGCCCTATCCTTAAGTGTAGTAGCTACCTCAACGAGCCGCTCAGCTGCGTGCTTACCTACCGCGTTTTCCGGTGCCCCCGCGAGCATCGCTTGGACCTCTGCCAATAAGTTATTGAACACCTTGAGCTTTTCCTCGAAACTGGGTGCCGTAATTGGAATCGGTCTTAAGTTGACTTCGATGTCCACCGTGACATTCACATCGACGAGAATGTTGTCAATGTCGAAGTATTTATTGACGGGTCTTGTTATTCGCGCCCTGTGTTGCCTCACGATGTTTTCAATCTTTTCTCTGATCAACCTCATGCGGGCTTGGACATTCTCGCGCAGCTCTGCAATATCTAGTTCTCTTTCACAGTTTTCGATTTCATAGCAAAATGTGTCTATTTTTTCACTGACCTCGGGCAATTCATCCTTGAGGCCCTTGCACAGTTCCTTGAACATCTTCAATTGCACTCTTCCAATTCCAGGCATTTGATCTTGCATCCACTGCACGATCTCCTGTTTCGCCGCGGTGTCCCCTGGGGCTAACTCCTGCATCCTGTCAACGAACTCCTCGAGTATATGCTTGTACTCTAGACCCTTGGCGCGGTCGACCAGCCTAGCGTACTCGCCCCACCTCTCTCTCATTTGGTCCTCAGTGCTCACCATGCGCATCCGCTCGCCCAGGCGCTCGAGGCCGTAGAACGGAGAGTCCGGATCGACGTCCACAACGTCTACTATCACTGGAGTCGCTAGGCCCGCGCCGGTCGAGATGACGAGTATCACTATTACCGTTATCGCTGCAACGCCCCTTTGGTCGTTCCCCAACATTTTTTTCATTTTTCTCCTCTTTTTTCATTCGGGTCGAGCTCCCCGCGCCGCCCCTATCGCGCGCGCGGTTCATTGATCTTCGCGTAAAGTTTTGTACGGGAGGGTATTTACCAAGTTTCCAAAAACCGTCCATCTCTACGTTTATGAAGCTCCATAATCCCTCTATCTCTAGGTTTTTCCCGTATTTTTCCTCCGAATCGTTCAATTGTCTTTTTAAACATCTAATTTCGAGTTTTGCCTGACTCCAGAACCTTTTTAAATATGTGTATGCTTCTATCATTGGGGGATGGTGATTTTGGAAAAACGAGAAATAATAGGAATAGTCTTGTTATCGATGATCGTGTCAGCGGTGATTACAGCGGCTTCCTCGACGGGTCTGCGGGTAGACTTGATATCGATAGTGTTTGCCGTGTTTTTTGTGGCTGTAGTTGCTGGCGTCATTGCAGCGGTTCTATGTTTGGTTCTTAGGCGTCTAAGTTAGCGGCTAGGCACGGGGCACATTTTTATAGCTCAGCCAGTAGAAATACCGACCAATGACACTTCGGGAAGCTTTTAGCATAGTAGCGCTGGTCGTTGTGCTCCAACTTAGTTTGGGGATTCTCCTTTATGGTCCGTTCAGTCCCGCACCGGGCTTGGATTTATCTACAATATTGATTGCGGTCGGCATGATGGCAACGTTTGCGGGCTCAATTGCGGCGGTACTCGTGTTCATTTTCAAGCGCTACGCAGGCGAACGAGCTGTGCGGATAGCGCTGATGACCCTAACCGAGGATGAACGCAAGGTATTCGAAGCTATAGTGCGCGCAGGAGGTGAAGCCCGCCAAGACAAGCTGAGGCGGGAGGTGAACATGTCAAAATCTAAGCTCAGCGCCTTGGTAAACAACCTTGAGCGGAAGCATGCTATAACGAAGACGCGATACTGGAAGACGAATATTTTGAAGGTGAGTAAGGAGTTCTCTAGGGGTTGACCAGTAGCAGATTTTTAATACATAGGTAGTTTTAGTGGAGTTTGGTTGGAGGTGTTGAAATGGTAGTATGTGCAAAGGACTTCATGACTAAAAAGGTTATAAAGGTAGACAAATCAAAAAACGCCCTTGCCGCGGCAAAACTCATGGCCAAGACGGGAGTGGGCAGTATTGTGGTCGTGGATCGAGGGAAACCGGTTGGGATAATAACTGACCGGGACATCATGGTTCAAGTCGTGGCGAAGGGCCTCAAGCCTGGCAGGGTCAGGGTCAATAAGTTCATGTCGAGGCCGCTTGTGACCGTTACTCCCGATACCCCGATGATTGACGTCGCGAAGCTTATGGAAGAACACGGCATTCGTCGCGTGCCGGTCGTCGCGCGTGGCAAGGCCGTTGGCATCGTGACTTCCACGGACTTGGGGAAAGCATCGAAAATTTTGGCGCCCTATCTCCTGCCCCGTATACCGGAGATCTACCTGACTCCCAAAAAGTCTGCTAAATAATCCCCTTTTACAAAGCCTTGAAAAGTATAGCCGCCTAGTTAGGTGGGGGTAGGATGAAGGAGATGTTAGAACGGATGCGGAAGTACTTCGATTCCCAGGCGGAGCTCCGGGAGCGGGCGCTTGGAGCTTCGCGTGCTGCCGTGAGGGCTTCTGCCCGAGCGATAGCCGCCACCCACAGGGGGAACCACCAGGCCGCGGACGAGTTCCTAGCCGAGGCCAAAGGGTCGCTCGCCACACTTACCGAAGTGGTCGAGGCGGAACCCCACATGGCTGAGTCTGGCATCGTGCTCTCGGCCCAGCAGGAATACGCGGAGGCGCAGGTGGTCCGGGCCCTCATTCGAGACGGAAAGCTCCCAGAGCCTGAAGGGCTGGGTATCCCCTACAAACCCTACCTCGCTGCCCTCGCAGATGCAGCGGGGGAGCTCCGACGCCACGCCCTGGACTCCATCCGGGCAAACGAGGTCGAGCGGGCGGAGGGGATGCTAAAGCTGATGGAGCAAATCTTCGAGCTGCTCGTGGAGTTCGATTACCCGGATGCGGTTCTGCCCGGGATGAAACGTTGGCAGGATATGGTCCGGCGGGTACTCGAGCGCACGCGGGGGGACATCACGATCGCGCTCAGGCAGCAGCGTCTCGAGCGGGCGCTGGAGTGGGGTGGCAAGTAAATGGTAAAGTTCGATGTCCGCAAACTCCGCGCGAGGGCCAAGCGGGACTACGAGCGCACCTGGCTCGAGGCCGGAGAGCTGATAGAGAAACGGGGCAGGCTGTTCACACGCCAAGAAAAGCGCGAGGTCCATCCCCTTTTTGAGCTTATCGAGCGGACGCGCCGCGCGCTGCTTGAGCTAGGGTTCACCGAGGTCGTCGTTCCAATGCTCGTCGATAAGCGGGAGGTGCAGGCCCAATATGGCCCAGAGTCATCAGTCATCCTTGATCGGATTTTCTTTCTAGCTGGTCTCGAGCGCCCCGACATTGGCATCGGGCGCAAAAAAATCCAGCAAATCAAAAAATTGGCACCCGGGTTCAAACGCATCAAGAAGCTCCAGGGGATCTTTAGGCGTTACAAGCGTGGCAAGATAGTGGCAGACGATTTGGTAGAGGTCATGGTACGCGAGCTGGGCTTGAAGGAGGAACAGGCAACGGGGATTCTCTCCCTCTTCCCGGAGTTCAAAGAGCTCAGACCTGTGCCCATGGATTTAACGCTAAGGTCGCATACCACGGCAGGTTGGTTTTCGGTCCTGCGCGAACTCCAACACCGCAAACCTTTACCCCTCCAGCTCTTCTCGATAGGGCCCAAGTTCAGGCGCGAGCAGCGATTGGACGAGAGCCATCTCTACGAGTCTTGGACGGCCTCGGTGGTGGTGATGGCAGAGCGTATCAGCACGGAGGACGGGGAACGCCTGAGCCGGGAAGCGCTTTCGAAGTTGGGATTTGGCGATGTGAAGCTCGTCTACAAGAAGGCGACCTCAAAATATTATGCTCCCCGAACAGAATTCGAGGTATTCATCAAACACCCGAAAACCGGAGAGTTCGTCGAGGTTGGGGATGCCGGATTCTACAGCCCCGTGGCTCTTGCAAACTATGAGATCCCGTATCCTGTCTTCAACCTCGGCATTGGTCTCGAGCGCCTGTTGATGGTCGAGACCGGGGAAACCGACATGAGAGCTCTAATTTTTCCATACCTCTACAAACCCGCCGTGTTCTCCGATGCCGAGCTGGCGCAGATGATAAAGATTGAACGGGGACCGGAGAGCGAGGCGGGCAGGGAGATTGCGGCAGCGATCGCGCGGGTGGCAGAGCAGCACGCGGATGAGCCCAGCCCCTGCGAGTTTGAGGCGTACGAGGGCGAGGTGTTTGGGATGCGCGTCAAGGTGAGCGTCGTGGAGCCAGAGAGCAAGACAAAGCTGATCGGGCCAGCGGGCTTCAACGAAATTCGCGTGTATAATGGCAACATCGTTGGCCTTCCACCAAAAGGTTGGGCAGACGACGAATTCCTGAAATCGGCCAGGGAGAAAGGAGTTTCGGCCGGGGTTAGATTTATAGATGCTTTCGCGGCGCTTGCTGCAAGCGAGATTGAAGCCGCTGCGCGAAAAAAGGAGCGGCAGGTCAAGGTTCGGGTGAAGAACGTGAAGTTGCCGAGCGATATCAACTTGGCAATCGACAAAGTGGCGCAGCGCTACATCACTGCGAACAAGAAGCGCATAGACATCCGGGGCCCAGTATTCACAACGGTGGTCGCGGAGTTCAGCTAAAGTTTTAGCAGCTGTTTGGTTTTCTCCAGCCCCATGCGCGCTGTCTGGACAGCGTTCCCGGGGTCAAACAGCTCGACCACGACCATTCCATTGTAGCCAATCGCTTTTAGCGCGCTGACGATTTGCTCATAATCGATG
>JASEJC010000014.1 GCA_030016755.1 Candidatus Hodarchaeaceae archaeon
AGGGCGCTCTGGTCGAGACGAGCCGGGAAGCTATCGTTTATTCCTTTCACCGTACGATTCGAGCACACCATGAGGCCCGTAAGGTAGTTGGCAAAGTGCCTCGACTGAGGCCTCGAGAACACCTTTCTAAAGGCCAACAGGCCAAAATTCACCACACTTGGGTAGCTGACTACGGGTAACATTCCACATCACCTTTTGGGGTTTGTTCACCCCACGCGCCCTAGGTCAGCCTCCAAAAGCGGCATTAGACAGTTATCCCGGCGGCAGATTTAAAATTTGCCAAAGTTCAGTTAAATAAGGATATCGTCTAACTGGAGGTAGTTTCCACCTAGCTGACAGAAGTTGGGTAACCGTTATATCTCCGCGATGGTCCAAACAAAAGTCAACAACAGCCCTATCCCCAGGAAGCATCCCGCCATCTTGCCCATCGAGGCCGAGAGCGGTGTTCGTGCCTCCCTGATGCCATGCTTTCGGAGGTACTGGGCGACCCTTCCCTCCCACAACCCCGCAAAGCCATCGGTGATCGCGTCTCCCGCAGCTCCCCCGACTATCGCCCCGAGAACCCCAGCGAGGCTAGCCCCGATGAGCGCGGCCGCTCCCAAGAAACCCGTGTCGACTGCGCCGAAGACGATGTCGGCAGAGCAGGACTTGATCGACCGGCCTCCGAGCCTCAGCGGGACCATGGAGAGGAAGCCGAGCCCGAGCAGGGTTGGCCCTATCAGCATTTTGTAAGCGTAGGCGTAAGCTAGCGAGAGACTGCCAATAGCAACGAGCGAAATCACGAGCACACTCAGGAAGCCAAAGAGCAAGCTCTCTTTTTTCACAGCATCACGTCTGGGTTAACTCCCCACGAAGATCGGCCGCATCGAAAGGAGCTTGGGCAGGGCGAGAGGCCTGAAGGGCATCCCTTTGGTTCGTTTGGTGACTTCTGCGGTGAGCTCCTTCACGGTCATGGGCTTGAGCGCCTTCTTCCCCCGGACGCGCACCGGGAGTTTCTTCCTCTTCAGCTCTTTATCACCGAGCACGACAATGAATGGCAACCATTCGCGCTCGGCATCCCGCACCTTCTTCGAGACGGTCTCGGTCCGGTCATCGATGTCAACTCGAACGCAGGCCCGCTCGAGCGCGACTGAGATTTTTTCGCAGAGTTTGAGGTGACGGTCTGCTAGTGGGATCAGCCTTACCTGCGTTGGGGAGAGCCACAGGGGGAGGCTCGGGGCGCGCCCGAACTTCTGCGCCTTCGCGGCCTCCTCGAGCATCGCGTACATCCACCGCTCGATCGAACCCATCGAGGAGTGCAGGATGATGCAGCCCTTTTTCTCCCCCTTCTCGTCCACGTAGCGGATACCATAACGCTCGGAGTCCTCGAGGTCGAGCTGGACAGTTGCGAGCTGGGCGTTCCCCCCGACCGAGTCGATCACCTGGAACTCGTGCTTCAGGACCCAGTAGTGCTTGCGCTCGGAGAGGAGCTCGATGAGGGCCGGGCGCTTGACGAGCTTGACCAGCCGCACGAAGAGGGCGCGGTTCTGCTCGTAGAAATCCTCGAGCACGCGGAAAGCGACGACGTACTCCACCTCCATCGCATCGGTCATTTTGGTGTAACTTCTGAAGAGCCGCTCGTACTCCTCTACCCCCTGCTTGAGGTCGCGGCAGAAGCAGTGCACATCCGGCATGGTGAAAGCCCGGAGGCGCTTCAGCCCCACGCACTCCCCGCTCTGCTCCAGCCGGTACGAGGGCGAGAGCTCGAAGATCCGCACGGGCATCTGCTTGTAACTCATCACGGTGTCGCGCATCATCTTGAAGAGGCCGAAGTCGCCAGCGAAGCGGAGGAGCAGCAAGCGGTTCGGAAGTTTGATCTTGTAGTCCTTTTGGTAGAAGCGCGCCGCCTGTTCCGCGATGTCCGGCTCGTCGGCCCGGTAGAGCACAGGCGTCTCGATCTTGCTCGCACCGAGTTCGTTCGCGAGTTGAACCGCGAGGTCTTCGAGGAGGCTTTTGATGAGGGCCCCATTCGGGTAGAAGCGGAAGTGCCCGGCGTCGCTGGCCGGCTCGTAGTCGACCAGCTCTAGGCGTCGCATGAGCTTGATGTGGGCGGGCTCCTCCCCAGGCTTGCGCCCCAGCTCCTCGCTGAGGACGAACTGCCGGAGGAGCGGGTCGCGCGCGAGCGGCGGGCAGGCGTCGGGGTTCGAGAGGTCAAGCTCGTGCTCCTTTCCATCAGGGGTGAGGACGATTCGCTTGCTCGGGGCGCCCTCTGGCATTTTAGCCTCGGCCTCCGCGGCCTCGGCGGTTATCGTGCGAGAGAGTTCAGACAACGGGTGCCCCTTGCAGCTGAGCCTGAACGCCTTGTACCAGCCAAAGGGCAGGCGGCGGACCTCAAGGCCAAGCTTGCGCAGCTCGGCCGCGGTGGCATCGAGCAATCTGATCGCGACCTTTGGGGGGGCTAGCGATGGGCTGAGGTGGGCGTAGGGGTAAAGGGCGACGCGTTCGGCCTCGACTTTTTTAGCGACCTCCGTGATCTCGCGGGCAGCATTCTTGGCTATCGCATCGATGTTGCCCTCGTCCTCCTCCTCCGCCGCGGTGAAGACGACGAGCACCTCCTCGAGCCGCCCCGAGCGCTGGTCGGGCTGGACCTCCTCAGCCACCGGGGTGCGCTGCTTCACCTCGAACTCAAGGAACTCCGCGTGGATCAACAGGATTCTCAATTGAGCACCGCGCGAACTTAGCGATGTGTTTATTTAACTTTAGCGAGAGGGCTTCGCGCTCCTTTCTGGCATTAGCCTTTGCAGCGAGCCCGTCGATGAGCACGAATAACTCGCGCCCGAACCTATTGTTTAGGACCCTCGCAAGGGTGCAGGCCGCTTGGGTAAATCTCCCGTTCGTGAAAGTGCCGCCGGGGTGGTGTCTTCATCAGATGCGTTGTGCAACAGGCAGGCGAAAGCACTCCAGATGTGTATCGGCACACTTTTGCCAACCCGACCGCCGTTTCGCTTCAATTTTGTTTCAACCCACACAACCTTATCGCGGCAAGGCCGTCTTCGTCGTTATCCCGCAACTCTTTCGAAAAGCACAGCGGGTCGACCTCGTGGTAAACGCCAGGAGCGATGGGCACGAGCGCTCGCTGGCGAACCTCGAACCCGAGCCGATGCAGCATCCCGGCGACGCGGTCCTCGAATTCGCGGGAGACACGCTCTTGGGGGCTGAGGGCGTCATACATCACTCCAAATGATCAAGGTGCAACTCGCTCGAAGCGCTCATGCCTCGGCAGCCTCTGCGGCGGGCAACTCCGAGCGAGCTCCTTGCTTATTGCCCCCGATCGCCCGCTCGTCTACGGTTGCAACGAATCGTGCAAAGGACTCGCAATATGCGCATGGAATCAGCTCCTCCTGCCCAACAGCTGCCCGCAAGAAGGCATGTTTTTTAGGGCACTCGTAGAGGTCCATCATCTTAGCTCACCCCCAACGGCGGAAGGATTTGTAAACCTGCACCAAGGGTGGTTGGGCGCGCCGGGATTCGAACCCGGATCTCCACCTAACGACCGCACAAGCGACCGTCGGAGTGGAAGGTTGTCCTTTACCCCACGCGCCCACCGAAAGTTTTTTAGTTGGGCAAAAGAGAAAATTAAGTGCCGTCGGAGTGGAAGGTTATCCATTACCTCTTTTCTTTTTGTTTTTGGCGTAGCTTCCCCGCCGTGGCTTTGGGTGGAGGTTATTTATAAAGGAAGAAAATCATGGGGGACCGTCATTTCGGCAAACGAGACAGACGGCTGCTTATCTTGGGGTTCCTTTCCAGCTAGCCGACACAGCCATATCGCTCGGTAGTGAGTTTAAGCCGTGAAGTAAAAAATGAATTTGATCATATGAAGAGATTCTGCTACCGGTGCGGCGCGCTCGAGCCCGATGCAGGGCCGCTCATCAGGGGGCTCTGCCAGCGGTGTTTCGCGGAGGAGTTCAACCTCCTGCGCGCGCCCCCCAAGGTGGGTGTCGTGGTCTGCAAGCGGTGCGGTGCCTACATGCTCGGGAAGCAGTGGTATACTCACACACCAGGCGAGCGCATCGAGGGCGCCATCAGGGAGGCAGTGCTCGACCAGCTCCGAGTCATCCGCCTCACCAAGTCGGGCACGCAGCTGCTCCGCCCCCAGGAGGCCCGCGAGGTCGAGATCGCCATCGAGCCGGACCTCAAGGGAGAGCTGATCAAGGTAAGGGCGCAAGGCAAAGTGCACGAGCTCCAGTCCCAGCCAAAGCTCGAGGAGACCAACATAAAGTTGAGCGTGAACTACAGGACCTGCAAGACCTGCAGCCTAAAGCGCGCCGGATATCACGAGGCCATCCTGCAGGTCCGAGGCGAGCTCTCGAGGGATGACCTGCCCAAAATCAGGCGAGCGCTAGAGAGCCTAGCGTCGGAGGCAGGTGCGCGCGAGGAGAGAGATTTTATAGCAGAGGTCAAGAAGCAGCGCGGGGGGTTGGACTTTTACGTTAGCTCAGTACAGCTGGCGAGGCAGATGTCCTCCCTGCTCCGCGACCGTTTCGGGGCCAGCGTAAGCGAGAGCGCAAAGCTGATAGGTCAAACCCGAGACGGCCGCCAGAGGTTCAAGGTCACCATCCTCGCGAGGTTGAAGTGAAGAATGAGATTTTAAGCGGTAGAAATCATAGCTTAATGGCTGATGGAAATGGTTGAGCTCACAGGTTCGAAGGCACTTTTTGAGGCGCTCAGGGCCGAAGGGGTAAAGCATATCTTCGGCATCCCGGGGGGTGCGATAATCCCGATATACGATGCCCTCTACGACGAGCGGGAGATCCGCCATATCCTCACCCGGCACGAGCAGGGAGCGGCTCACGCGGCGGACGGCTACGCCCGCGCGCTGGGGAAGGCTGGCGTGTGCATGACAACTTCGGGGCCCGGGGCGACCAACCTGACGACGGGGATCCTGAACGCCTACATGGACAGCTCCCCGGTGGTGGCGATTTCCGGCCAGGTGCCGACTCCAACGCTCGGGAGGGATGCTTTCCAGGAGGCCGACATGCTCAGCGTGATGTTACCCATAACCAAGCACAACTTCATCGTACATAGGATTGAGGAACTCCCAGCGATCGTCAGGCTCGCGTTCAAGACAGCGACGACGGGAAGACAAGGTCCCGTGCACATCGATGTGCCGAAGGACGTGCAAGTCAGCAAGGCGAAGCTGAAAATCCCCGCCGATGTCAAGTACGAGAAGGTTGTCAAGCTCGATCCAAGCGCGGAAGACGTGAGGAAAGCCGTCGACATGCTCGCCAACGCCGAACGCCCGGTGATTTACGCGGGCGGCGGAGTCGTGTGGTCCGGGTCTTCCGCCGAGCTGGTCGCGCTGGCGGAACTGCTGGGGGCACCCGTTACCACCTCGCTGCTCGGCAAGGGGACAATCCCGGAGGACCACCCGCTCGCGCTCGGGATGCTTGGGATGCACGGGCGCATGGTGGCGAACCTCGCGGTGACCGAGTGCGATGTCTTGCTTGGGGTTGGGGTGAGATTCAGCGACCGCGCGACTGGAGATGTGCGCTATTTCGCCCCCAAGGCAAAGATAATTCACATCGACATAGACCCGGTGGAGATCGGGAAGAGCGTGCGCGTCGACCTCCCCATTGTGGGCGATGCAAAGCGCTCGCTCTCGGCGATCATCAAGGGACTCCGCACCCAGGTGCAACGGGGCCGGACGAGCGAGTGGCTCCAGCGGATAAAAAAACTGCGCGAGGAGTTGGCCCCGCGCATGGACTACGATGAGGTTCCCATCAAGCCCCAGCGTGTAATCAAGGAGATAATGGAGGTGCTTGACGATGACGCGATCATCGTCACCGAGGTCGGGCAGTGCCAGATGTGGGCAGCGCATTTTTGCACGATTAGAAAACCGAGGCACTTCATATCCTCGGGGGGGCTGGGCACGATGGGTTTCGGTTTTCCAGCCGCTATGGGGGCGAAGGTGGCTCGCCCCGAGTGCGATGTCGTCAACATTGCCGGCGATGGAAGTTTTCTGATGAACTCGCAGGAGCTCGCCACCGTGGTTGAGAACAAGATAAACGTGGTCTCCTGCATCTTCAACAACCGCTACCTCGGGATGGTGAAGCAGTGGCAGGACATGTTTTTCCAGAAGCGAAGGTCTGCGGTCGATCTGGGGAAGGTTCCAGATTTCGTGAAGCTAGCCGAGGCATACGGCGCTTGGGGCGAGCGTGCGACGAGACCAAGCGAGGTAGCACCCAAGCTCCGCGAGGCCCTGCGCTGCGGCAAGCCCGCGGTGCTCGACATCCCGATTGACCCAGACGAGCACGTGTTGCCGATGGTCCCCGTGGGAGGGAGGCTGGACGAACCGATATTGACGTAGGTGATCCAAAATGAAAACCAGAATTTTCTCCGTGCTCTGTCAAAACATCCCCGGCGTGATGATGCGCATATCCCGCGACTTCACCCGACGCCAGATCAACTTGGATTCGATTACGGTCGGGATTGAACCAACTGGGCTAGCGCGCATAATCCTGATATTCAAGGCGGATGACCACATGGCTGAGTTCATGCGCAGGGTGCTGGCGCGTTCGGAGCCGATTGTTGATGTCGAGGTCATCGAGCCAGAGCGAAGCATCGTCCGCGAGGTGGCCCTGCTCAAGACCCGGAAACTCGACGACAAGAAAATGTGGGAAGCTGTGCAACAGATTGAGCGGGCGGGGGGCAGGGTGCTCGAGTCAAAGGGCGGGGTTCTGGTGGCGGAGCTCAGCGGGGAGCACGACGAGATTGAGCGCGTGGTCACGGTCTTGGGTCCGGAGGTGCTGAAGGAGGTTGCTCGCTCCGGTCAGGTTCTTATATCTCGGGAAACAACTTGAGGAGGGTTTCGAATAGCAAAAATTTATTATGATAAGGATGCGGACCTGAGTCTGCTCAAAGGGAAGACGATCGCGATAATCGGCTATGGCAACCAGGGCCAGGCGCAGGCGAACAACCTCCGCGACTCAGGCTGCAAGGTGATAATCGGGAGCATCAAGGACCCGAGCTACGACCAAGCGGTGAAGGATAGGTTCGAAGTCTGCGATATCTCGGAGGCGGCAAAGCGTGGTGACATCGTCCACATGCTGATCCCGGACGAGTATCAGGCAGGGGTGTACAAAAAGGACATCGAGCAGTACATGAAGCGCGGCAAGGCCCTATGTTTCAGCCACGGGTTCAACATCCACTTCAAGCAAATCGTGCCACCAAAGGATGTCGATGTGATAATGATAGCGCCGAAGGCTCCTGGATCAATCTTGCGGCGAATGTACCAGCAGGGCTCAGGGACACCCGGGTTGCTGGCGGTGGCACAGGATGCGAGCGGGAAAGCGAAACAGCTCGCGCTCGCAATTGCGAAGGGTGTGGGCCTCACCCGCATAGGCGTCGTCGAGACCACGTTCAAGGAAGAGGTTGAGACGGACCTCTTCGGCGAGCAGGTGGTGCTGGTGGGCGGGGTCTCGGAGCTGATGAAGGCAGGGTTTGAAACTCTGGTTAAAGCGGGATATCAGCCAGAGATAGCGTACTTTGAATGCATCAACGAGCTCAAACTGATTATTGATCTCGTCTACGAACATGGCATCGAGGGCATGATGAAGGCGGTTTCAAACACTGCGGAGTACGGCGGCAGGACCCGGGGCAAGTGGGTGATCGACGAGCGAGTGCGGAAAACGATGAAAAAAATGTTAACCGAAATTCAGAGCGGCAAGTTCGCGAAGGAGTGGGTCGCGGAGAGCCAGCGCGGGATCCCGGAGCTGAAGCGGATGCGCGAGGAAGCAAAGGAACACCTGGTTGAGAAGGTCGGGCGAAATCTGCGGAAGTGGGCAGGAATAGAAAAGTGATTTTTCTCCTTGGGAAAATTAATATAGCACTTGGAGTAAGCCTTCTCGGAGGCAGGGCCGATGAAGCTTCGAAGCCGAGAGGTCGTCGCTGGTCTCGAAAGTCTTCCTCGGCGCGCTCTTCTGAAAGCTGATGGGCTGACCGATGCCGACCTCGAACGTCCCTTCGTCGCAATCGCCAACTCTTATAACAACATTGTGCCCGGCCATCTTCACCTCCGTGAGTTGGCCGAAGCTGTAGCGGCGGGGATCCGTGAAGCCGGCGGCACCCCGCTTGAGTTCAACACCATCGGAATCTGCGATGGGCTCGCGATGGGGACGCGCGGCATGTGTTTTTCGCTCCCGTCCCGCGAGGTGATAGCCGACTCGGTGGAGCTGATGCTCGAGGCTCACCGCTTCGACGCCCTCGTGGGGATAGCGAGCTGCGACAAGATTGTCCCCGGAATGCTGATGGCCCTCGCGCGGGTCAACATCCCAGCCATCATGGTGACGGGCGGCCCCATGCTCCCTGGAGAGTGGCAGGGGCAGCGTCTGGACGTGATAAGCGCGTTCGAGGCGGTGGGGGCGGTCAAGGCGGGGGAGATGAGCGAACGCGAGGCGAGAGAGATCGAGGCGCGCTGCTGCCCGGGGTGCGGTTCGTGTGCTGGGCTGTTCACCGCAAACACGATGGCGTGCCTGAGCGAGGCCCTGGGAATCTCGTTGCCTGGGATGGCGACATCGCACGCAGTCGACGCGAAAAAGCGCAGGCTGGCGAAGCAGAGCGGCTCGCAGGTTGTCAGACTCCTGCGCCAGGGGATCACCCCCCGCAAGGTGATGACGCGCGCGGCTTTCGAGAACGCGATCATCGTCGACATGGCAATCGGCGGCTCGACCAATACCGTGCTTCACCTACCCGCAATTGCCCACGAGGCTGGAATCAAGCTCTGTCTTGACATGTTCGACCGCCTGAGCCGTCGAACCCCTCAAATCTGCAATCTACGCCCCGAGGGCCCGCACACCATGTTGGACCTCGAGCGAGCTGGAGGAGTGCCAGCGGTCATGAAGCGGTTGGGCAAGCTCATCCGGGGGAGCCCGCTCACCGTTACTGGGCGCCGCGTCCGGGACAACCTGAGGTTCGTGAAGGCGCCCGGTTCGGAGGTCATCAGGCCGCTGAAGCGACCATACCATCGTGAGGGGGGCATAGCAATACTCTACGGCAACCTCGCCCCGAGCGGCGCCGTCGTCAAGCACGCTGGGGTTCGCCCACGGATGCTGCGGCATCAGGGGCCAGCGCGCGTCTTCGATCGCGAGGAGGATGCAGTGAGGGCAATTTTCGGAAAGCGGATAAAATCCGGAGATGTTGTGGTGATTCGCCATGAGGGGCCGAAGGGAGGTCCAGGGATGCGTGAGATGCTCGCCCCGACCGCTGCCATCGCCGGGGTGGGTTTGCTCGAGTCGGTGGCCCTTGTAACTGATGGGCGTTTCTCTGGGGGAACCCGGGGCGCTTGCGTCGGTCACGTTTCACCGGAGGCTGCGGAGGGAGGGCCGATTGCCGTGGTCCGGGAGGGTGATAAAATCCTCCTCGACATCAGGCGCCGAAAGTTGGAGCTGCTGGTCCCAGATGCGGAGCTCAAGGAAAGGCTGGCGAGGTTCAGGCCTCCAGCTCCGCGGGCCAAGCGTGGGTATCTGGCCCTTTACTCGCGGGTGGTGAGCTCGGCGGCCGAGGGGGCCATCAGAAAGTAGTCCACCTATCTCTGAGCACTTCTGTGAGTGCTTTTAGAGTTGCGCTTTTGGATGGTAGCGACCGAATAAACGATGGCGGCAGCGACGGCCACCCCGACTCCAAATTTTACCCCAACTATCCCCTCGGGGCCCGCTTTCGGCAAGATCATCAGGTAGCGGTTATCAGGAGGGGCGAGGTTTATCGAGGCATCATTTTCGACACGCCTGATGCGGGTCCTGAGTTTCGCCAAGGCACCCGAGTCGCTGACCAGCTGGACATCGGACCTCACCCTCAGGCTGAAGGTGAATGTCCTGTTTTCGTTCTCACCAAGGTTGATCGATAGCTCGTTTGGATACCAACCACCCTCGTTCAGAAGGACGATATTTCCGAAATCCGGTTGCGGGTACGTTACCTCGCTCTCATAACCGTAAAGGTACGTCCTGAGCAGCGCTTCAATCGCCTGCCCGCTCTGGTTCACCACCCTAACCGTCATGGTGAACGTCTCGCCCACCCGAACCTTACTGGGGTGGTCCTCAAGCTGGATGCTCAGCCCCTCGATGTAGTTGTCGGCTGCCTGAGCCGGGGCTGGCAGGAACGTCAGCACGAGTACCGCGAGCATAAGTTGCGCGCCCAGGAATGATTTTTTCATCGCCATACATTCGCTTTAATTTCTAATAACTTTACCAGTTCACCATAATTTTAAACACAACCAACGCAAATCACGTTGGTATAAACATGCCGATGACGATTGCCGAGAAGATCCTCGCCCGAGCGTCGGGGCGCAAGCGCGTTTCGCCGGGGGAGATAGTCGAGGCTAAGGTGGATGTGGCCATGGCCCACGACCTCACAGCACCCCTAGCAATCGAAGCACTTCACAAGATGGGGGTCAAGCGAGTTTGGGACCCTTCCAAAGTAGTTATCGTGCTCGACCATCAGGCCCCCCCAACCACAATAGAGATGGCCAAGGACCACGCCATGCTGCGGAAGTTCGTGGCGGAGAACAGGATCCCGAATTTCTACGATGTTCACGAGGGAATATGCCATCAAGTCGTGCCGGAGGGAGGATTCGCTCTGCCTGGACGGCTCGTCGTCGGGGCTGATTCACACTCGTGTACTTACGGGGCGTTGGGTTGCTTCGCGACGGGAGTGGGCTCCACGGACATGGCGGCGATCTTCGCCACCGGAAAGCTCTGGTTCAGGGTTCCAGAGAGCATGCTGTTCAAAATCAAAGGTAGACTGAGGAACAGGGTCGCCCCCAAAGACATCATACTGAAGATAATCGGTGATGTGGGGGTGGACGGTGCCACCTACCGCGCAGTGGAGTTCGCTGGGGACGGTGTCCGGCATTTAACAGTTGCTGGTCGGATGACTGTGTGCAACATGGGGGTGGAGATGGGCGCTAAAACAGCCATAGTCCCCCCGGACGAGCAGACCAAGCTATATCTGAAGGGCAGGGCGAGAGGGAAGTACAAGGAGGTTTGCAGCGATTCGGACGCAGGGTACGTGGACGAGAGAACCTACGATGTCTCCAACCTTGAGCCCCAGGTCGCGTGTCCTCACAGGGTTGATAACGTTCGTCCTGTGCGGGAAGTCCAAGGTATCGAGGTGGACCAGGCCTTTTTGGGGAGCTGCACGAACGGCAGGTTGGAGGACCTGATTGAGGCCGTCGAGGTCATGAATGGGAAAAAGGTGGCAAAGGGAGTGCGAATGATCGTGTCACCCGCTTCGCGCGAGGTGTACATGGATGCGCTGAATGCCGGGGTGCTCCAGCGCTTGGTCAAAGCTGGTGCGATAGTGGAGTCGCCGGCCTGCGCCGCGTGCATGGGTTGCCACGTTGGAGTTTTAGGGCCAGGAGAGGTCTCCATCTCTTCGTCCAACCGAAACTTCAAAGGCAGGCAGGGTAGCCCAGAGGGCAAGATATACTTGGCGTCCCCCGCAACCGTTGCGGCCTCAGCTGTGATGGGTAAGATAACAGATCCGAGGGATGTTTGATGGCGAGAGCTTGGGTTTTCGAGGATGATGTCAGCACCGACGATATCATAGCAGGCCGTTACCTGATCAAGCACGACCCGCGCGAGCTTGGCATACACGCGATGGAGAACATCAACCCGATATTCGCGAAAAGAGTTAAACGGGGTGATGTCATCATCGGCGGGAAAAATTTCGGGTGCGGCTCCAGCCGGGAGCAGGCCCCAATCGCCTTGAAGGCAGCCGGCGTCTCCGCAGTGGTGGCCGAGTCGTTCGCTAGGATCTTCTACCGAAACTCGATAAATCAAGGGCTACCGGTGATAACGTGTCCTGGGGTGAGGAGCGGTTTCAAGAACATGCACAAGGTCAAGGTAGATTTAAAACGCGGCACCATCCACAATGTCACTACTGGCAAGGTTTTCAAGGCCGAGCCTTTTCCGGACTTCATCCTCGGGATACTTCGCGCTGGCGGGCTGATACCATACCTCAAGCGGAGAGGTGCCCCGCGGCGCAGATGAAAACAAAAAGTATAAGGAAATGTTGACTTAAAACAAAGGGGTAGCAACATGATGAAAGAGCTTAATTTTGAGGGCATGGAGAATGCCAGGCGTGAATGTCTGGCCAGGCTGAGGAAGCTCTCCTTCCTAGAGTTCAATCGGGAGCAGTGGGAGGAAGTGAGAAAACTCGTCTACAAAGTGGTTCCTCTCGATGTGGACGTAGTTATCGATGACACGACGTTGAGGGAGGGTGTCCAAATGGCGGGGTTAGTCAGCCCCCACCCCTCAGATTCGTGCAGGATAGCTTGCTTGCTTCGAGATATCGGCGTTGAGAGGCTCGAGGTGCTGACTTACACAAAGTCCGACCAGGAGGCGATAAAGCGGATGCAAGATGAGAACCTAGGGGAGATATTAGCCGCTTGGTCCAGGGCCGCGAAAGATGACATCGATCTCGCCCTGAAAATGGATTTCAAACAGGTTGGCATCTCCCATCCTGTTTCCTACATCCACTTCGAGAAATGGGCCGACAAACCCCTAGCCGAGCTCTTCGCGAGGGTCACGGAGGCGGTGGAGTACGCGAAGGACCATGGTTTGAAGGTGTTTGTTCATGGCGAGGACAGCACCCGTGCGGACTGGGAGTTCGAGAAGGTGTTCATAAACACGGTGGCGGATGCGGGGGCGAGCGTGTACAGGATCTGTGACACCGTCGGATGTGGTATGTCTGACCCTCAAGCTCCCCTGCCGCAGGGAATCCCAGCGAAGGTCAAACATATCAAAAAAGAGACGAGAATCCCGCACATTGAGATCCATGCCCACGACGACCTCGGCAACGCAGTGGAAAACACGATGGCGACGATCAGGGCGGCATCTGGGCTCTACGACAAGGTGTACGTGAGCACTACCTTTCTCGGGATTGGGGACCGGTCCGGAGGCGCTGAGACGGAGAAAATCATCATGAATTGTTACCTCCACCACGGCATCAACAAGTGGAACTTGAGCCCACTGCGGGAGCTCGCAGTGTTTATAGCATCCTCCACGAACTTCCACCTGCCCGTGAACAAGGCGATCGTCGGCGACTCCGCGTTCGCGCACGAGTCGGGCATACACGTCCATGGGATAAGCACCCTCCCGCTCACCTACGAGACCTTCCCTCCGGAACTCGTGGGGCATGAGAGGACGATCGTGGTCGGGATGCGCTCCGGAAAACATGGCGTGAAGCTGAAGCTGGAGGAGGTTTTGAAACACGAGGTGGACGAAAACGATCCCAAGCTCGTGCAACTTGTGGATTTGATAAAGAAAAAATTTGTTGAGGGAAGGCGAAGGTATCCCATAGGCGAGGATGAGTTCAGACATCTGGCCCGCAAAGTAGGTTTTTATGAGATATGAGGTCTGGGTTGACCGGCGCTTGGTGATAAAAGTAATCTACACGAAATAGCATTCGAGGTTTGGCATGTATAAGATTACCCTGATCCCCGGTGATGGTGTGGGCCCGGAGGTCGTCGCGGCGGCGAAAAAGTGCATCGAGGCAACGGGTGTTCCGGTTAAATGGGAGGAGATGGAAGCGGGGGCAGGCGTTATGGAAAAATATGGTACCCCCCTGCCGGACGAAGTCCTAGAATCCATTCGCAAAAATAGGGTCGCCCTCAAGGGCCCGATAACTACGCCTGTCGGTTCCGGGTTTCGAAGCGTCAACGTGGCGATAAGAAAGGCGCTCGACCTGTACGCGTGCCTGAGACCCTACAAGTGGTACGCGGGGGCACGTTCGAGATACCCAGAAACAAATCTTGTCGTGGTGAGGGAAAATACCGAAGACCTCTACGCCGGGATAGAGTTCCCAGTAGGAGCTCCGGAGACCGAGGAATTCATCAAATTCGTTAGGGAAAAGAAAAAAGCAGAGGTGAGGCGCGACTCCGGAATAAGTTTAAAGCCAATCTCCCGTTTCGCATCCGAGCGAATTGTGCGTTTCGCCTTCAACTACGCGAAGAAAAACGGGCGCAAGAAAGTCACCGCCGTGCACAAAGCCAATATAATGAAGTATTCTGATGGCCTCTTTTTGGAGGCCGCCCGCAAGGTGGCTCAGGAGTTCCCAGATGTAACATTCGAGGAGCGGATCGTGGACAACATGTGCATGCAGTTGGTGCAGAAGCCGCACCTGTACGATGTGATAGTCGCACCAAATGTTTATGGGGATATCCTCTCCGACCTCTGCGCGGGTCTGGTGGGCGGATTAGGCATGGCTCCGGGAGCGAACATCGGCGACAAGTTTGCTGTTTTTGAGCCGACCCACGGAAGCGCCCCAAAATACGCGGGGTTAAATAAGGTCAACCCCACTGCAGCGATTCTCTCGGGTGTGATGATGCTGCGCCACTTGGGTGAGGAAGCGGCGGCAGAAAAATTAGAGGGCGCCGTGGCTAAGGTGATAGCCGAAGGAAAAAATGTGACCTATGATTTCAAGGAAGATCCCAGCGACCCTTCGGCTGTCGGCACGAGGGAGATGGCGGAAGCAATAGCGCGGGCAATGAGATAGTTTTGGTATCTAACCCAGCTGAGTCACAACAGCAGTATTGTTACTGACGAGAGACCAGTGAAGAATAAAAAGACAATAGAAGTTGGCGCCAACAGGACCCGATTAATCTTTCTAGCTCGTTCCACCTCAGCCAACATGGTTTTCGAACACCCGACCCACAGGAGAGACAGGGTTGAAAACAGCAGCACGAACCAAGCGATGACCACCATGATTGTACCGACGGCCATATACCAAGACATCGTCGCGCCGCCAAGCAAGTAGGTGTTGGCCAAGAACGGTAGGGTCAGCAGGCCGAATGATATAGCTACAATAAACCAAAATTTCACCCACATAGTTATCCCCATCACCTTTTTTCCTTGGATACGCTCCCCAATCACACGCAGGGCATGGATCCTGAATACCGTTATAAACATTAGCGGGCCAGGCAGGTTCCAGGTAATGATGTACCAGCCCCAACTCTCGGGGTCGGTCGGATACCTTGGGAGGTTCGGCAAAACTGTGAAGATTAGTGAGACGAAGAAAAACATGATTAGTATGATGGACGCCACATGCGCTGCGTCATTAAGTGATTTGAACCTATCTACCTTCAACGATATCACTCCCTGCGACGTTTAAGCTTAAGAGGGTAAGCGGATAAAAATAATTGCTCAGGTGTGTGGTCAGGTGAAACATAAAGTTGCGGTCATCCCGGGAGATGGAATCGGTCCTGAGGTCATCCGAGAGGGCGTGAAGGTATTGCGCACGGTGGCCGAGGTGACGCCGGGGTTGGAGCTCAAGTTCGTCGAGTTTCCTTACGGCGCGGAGCACTACCTCAATACAAAGGAACTCGTGCCGGAGGACGGGCTGAAAGAGCTCTCCAAGATGAGCGCGATTTACCTGGGGGCACTTGGCGACCCCCGCGTGCCAACCGGCGTGCTCGAACAGGGCATCCTGCTCAAGCTCCGGTTCTACTTCGAGCAGTACGTCAACCTGCGTCCCGTCAAGCTCTACCCTGGGGTACCATGCCCGCTGGTGGGGAAGGGCCCAGAGCATGTGAACTTCTACGTAGTGAGAGAGAACACGGAGGACTTCTACGTGGCGATCGGGGGGCGGGCGAGGGGGAAGTCGAGGGCAGAGCTCGAGGTCATGCGGTCAATCTACAGGGCGAAGTTCGGGCTGGACATAGAAGTTGACCAAGACGAGATCGCCTACCAAATCGGGGTCATCAGCCGGAAGGGGGCGGAAAGGGTTATTCGCTACGCTTTCGAGCTCGCGCGGAAAAAGGGCAAAAAGCGCGTCACATCGGTTGACAAGGCAAACGTCCTCACCCACGTTTACGGCCTCTGGCGCGAGGTCTTCGAGCAGGTCGCGAAGGAGTATCCTGAAATCGAGACGGAGTTTTCGTTCGTCGATGCAGTCGCCATGTGGTTTGTGAAGAATCCCGAGTGGTACCAGGTCGTTGTCGTCCCAAACATGTTCGGAGACATCATCACAGACCTGGGGGCGATAATCCAAGGCGGCATGGGCCTTGCGCCCGGGGGCAACATCAACCCAGAATGGGTGAGCATGTTTGAGCCCATCCACGGCTCAGCCCCTAAGCACGCGGGGAAGAACCGCGCGAACCCGCTTGCCACGATTTTAGCGGGGCAGATGCTGCTGGAGCACCTGGGCGAGCAGAAGGCCGCTGATCTCGTCGAGCGGGCGGTCATCGAGGTCCTTCGCGAGGGCAAGGTCCGGACCTACGACTTGGGGGGGGAGGCCGGCACCTCGGATGTTGGAGATGCGGTGGCAGCGAAGGTGAAGGAACTATCTTAAAGTTCACCCTCTGAGTGGGATAGGGCTGGACATGCACCTAGTTGTGGCAATAACAGGCTCCAGTGGTGTGATTTACGGTGTTAGGTTGCTCGAGGTATGTAAGGAACTCAAAATCGAGACAGATCTAATCATCTCTGAAGCGGCCGAGAGTTTGCTGGGGCTGGAGCTAGGAAAACGAGCAGAAGCCCTCCAAAAACTGGCCACGCGAAACTACTCACCCGATGACCTAACTGCCCCTCTTGCGAGCGGGTCCTATCGGGTGGATGGGATGGTGATCATACCTTGCAGCATGAAGACGCTCGGGGCCATCGCCAGCGGCGTGACGGCCGACCTGATAACGCGCGCGGCCGATGTCACGCTCAAGCAAAACCGTCCGCTAGTGCTAGTCCCCCGCGAGACGCCCCTAGACCTGATTCATCTGGAAAACATGGTGAAGCTCAAGCGCGCCGGAGCGATCATCTTACCAGCGATGCCTGCACTCTACCACAAGCCAAAGGAGATAACCGATTTGATCGACTTCATCGTGGGGCGGGTTCTAGAAATGTTCGGTGTGGAGCACGAGCTTTATCAGAGATGGAAAGGTCGCGGCAGATGATTTAGACTTTGGATCGTGGTACGGTGGAAAAGGATCCTCCCGCTAGGAAGTTCGAGTGTCTTAATTGCAAGTACTCGGACTACAGGATGTCGGCGCTGGAAATTGGCGAAATAATCCCAGGCGAATGCCCCCGCTGCGGAAAGGACATGAAAGTTGTTGGGATGGAGCCTCCCGATTGGCTGGCGAAACCCCTGGGGCTAGTCTCTAAACATTTTGACATAACGGACTTCGTCGCGTCGAGCGACCGAATCGAGCTTGAGGTGACCGCGCGGAACCCAAAGCAATCATTCCGAGCTCTTTTAAGGGCATCCAAACAGCGGGAGTACCTACCTGTCATGCGCGGTCGCGGGGGGGAGCTGAGGCTGATGCTGGTGAAAACCCCGCCGGTGAAGGCAGGAAACGTTGCGATAAATTTCCTCCTCCTTGCCGCGACATTTCTGACGACTTTTGCGGCCGGGTATTTCATCCTCTTCGGCGGGCATGCTCTCCAAGCGGCCCTGTTCTCCGGCGCGATTATGCTAATGCTTGGCGCCCACGAGCTTGGGCATAAGATCGCCGCGTGGCGCAACGGGGTCGAGTCCACCCTGCCTTACTTCATCCCAGCCCCTAATTTCTTGGGCACGTTTGGTGCGGTCATCAGCATCAAGAGCCCGATCCCCACAAAGGAGGCACTGGTCGAGATGGGGGCGGCTGGGCCTCTCCTCGGTTTTGCGGTCGCTCTCCCGCTCACCTTCATCGGGTTAACGTTGTCGAAGCCAGACCCCACGGGCCTCGTGCTTCCGATAACGCCCGCAATATTCGCTATCCTGCAGGTCGGTGTTTTCGGCCATGTGCCATCTGGCCTAAGCCTCAACCCCCTGGCGTTCGCTGGCTGGGTAGTCATGGTGCTGACAATGTTCAACCTGATTCCCGCAGGACAGCTCGATGGCGGGCACGTCGCTCGAGGAGTTATGAGCCGAGAGCGTCACTTTACACTGACTCGAACGCTTGGTTTCGCGCTGTTCTTGACGGGTTTACCTTTCCCAGACTTCCCCCTCTGGATCTGGGGTTTCCTCATAATCCTGCTATTCCGCGGGTACCACGCCGGGGCGCTCGACGATGTGTCAAAGCTCTCCGGACGCCAGAAGAAGCTGGCGGTTGCGGCCCTCGTGGTGTTTCTGCTCTGCTTGCCCGTGCCCGTGGGGTGAGCGATAGCTACATAGGCCCACGTGGAAAATTCAACCCATGGTGTGTAGTTGAAGGGAAAGTTTGTCTCAATAGAAGGGATTGATGGATGTGGTAAAAGCACCCACGCAAAATTGCTCGCGCGATGGTTGCGGGCTCGGGGACGCGAAGTCATCATCACCGATGAGCCCACGAACAGCACGATAGGCAGGATCATCAAGCAGGTGTTGAGGGGTGAACTCAGGGTGCCCGTCGCGGTCGAGGCGCTGCTTTTCGCGACCGATCGGGTACAGCACGTCAAGAACGTCATCGAGCCTGCCGTGCGATCCGGTAAGGTTGTGCTGAACGAGCGGTACATCTACTCATCGCTGGTGTACCAATCCGCGCGTGGGGTGCCGGCGGGGTGGATCAAATTGATAAACAACTACGCCCCAAAACCAGACCTAGCGATTTTAATCGACGTGCCGGCCGAGGTCGCGCTCGCTCGGATAAAGCCCTCGCGCAGGCTCGACGAGTTTGAGCGAGATTTGCGGCTTCAACAGCGGGTGCGCCGGAATTATCTGCGTATAGCCAAGCGGGAAGGGCTGAAAATCGTTGATGGCGCGCGCTCATGCGGTGAGGTTCAAGCTGAAATCAGGAAACTAATTAGCGCCGTGCTGTGATTTCAAGGGTGGAGATTTTGAGGGTGGTCTTGGATACGAATCTTTTCATCGCGGCTTATTTCAACCGAAGGAGTTCATCTGCAAAAATCATCGACCTTTGCCTCAGAAGGAAACACGAATTGATTTTTTCTCGCCACCTCCGCAAGGAAGCGGAAGCCATTTTGAGAAACGTAAGGGCCGGCGGTGAATTTATGGAAAAAATACGGAAGCTTTTCGCGAATGCTATTAAAGTGAAGCCGACTCGGAAAGTTTTCGTGGTCAGGGAAGATCCGGAAGACAACAAGTTATTGGAATGCGCGCTCGAGGGTGAAGCAGATTATTTGGTCACCTCGGATAGACACTTACTGAAACTTGGAGAGTTTGGCCAAGCGAAAATCTGTAAACCATCCCTATTTCTCAAATTACAACGTGCTTGAGCTACATGCTGATCTGGGCCGAAAAAGGAAGAGTTTTGAAAACATCTGCGGCCGCACGTTCGACCTTAGCTCGGTGCTCGGGCAGGGTGTAAACGCGGATGATCTCGATGTAACCCTTAAGCACGTTGATCAAGCGGGAGTAGCTCGAGAGCTGCACGAGCTCTTTCTTTCCCTCGCTCGTGACCCGATACACAGGGATTTCCATGGGATCTATTTCCCGGGGGTAATACGGAATCGAGTCGAGGGTAGGGACATCGACGATTACGTGCTCGGGGTCAACGGCCGCGCGCTTCGCTATATCGAGCTCCTTTTGGTGGCGCACCGCCTCGTCGCTAAGCAACTTCGCCACGTAAGGGTCGCGGATGTGAACGATACCACCTTGGTAAGCTGGCTTCAACAATTTCCTGCTGTCAATCCTCGCCATCGCGGTTTTAGCTCGCTCGGCCAGCCTGCGTTTTTCCGGGTCCTTGAGTTCCTTAGGGTCGAGCTCGCGCAGCTTTGTCGTCACGTAGGCGTCATCCATCCTCAAGAACTCATCGATGTCCTTGAAGGTCGTGAGCCCGATTAGCTCGTTCGCGTACTCCATGGCCTTGTGAAGCAAAATCTCCGCCGCCCGAACCGCGTGATGGTAGTAGACCGCGAGAAACATCTCATAACGCGCGATCATGAACGCCTCTAGCGCATAGAGAGCTTTGAGGTCTATCGCGATGTCTTCGCCGCAGACGTCCATGGCTTGGATGAGGCGGCTGATGTCGATACGGCCGTACTCAACGCCGGTATAATACGAATCACGCACGAGGAAATCGAGCTTGTCCGCGTCGACTTGGCTCGCCGTAATCTGGCGCAGATAGCGCTTGGCTTTAGCTTCCTTCCCGAAGGTGAGCTCGATTACATCGTCGGGCTTGAAGCCGCAGTCCTTGAGCGTATCCGCGAGCTCGCTCTTCTTTACGACCTCCCTTCCCATCTGCTCGTGGTTAGCTCCCCGGTACTTTACGAGCAGTTCTTCGTAGGAGTGCGAAAAGGGGCCGTGGCCGATGTCATGCAGGAGCCCGGCGAGGCGGACGAGCTGCCACTCGTCATCGGATATCTCA
>JASEJC010000015.1 GCA_030016755.1 Candidatus Hodarchaeaceae archaeon
CCTCATACGAGTGAGAGAAGGGGCCGTGGCCGATGTCGTGCAGGAGCCCGGCGAGACGGACGAGCTGCCACTCCTCATCCGAGATTTCGACGCTTCGCCTGAGGGCATCGGCGATCTGCCCTGCGACGTGCATGGCGCCAAGCGCGTGGCAGAAACGCGCGTGGTCGGCCCCCGGGTAGACGACGGACGCGATGGAGAGCTGCTTGATCCCCCGCAGCCTCTGAACCGGCCAGGTGTCGATGATGCGGCGCTCTACATCGGTCATGCCCACGTAGCCGTGGATCGGATCTCGAACGTATTTGACGAGCATACGGTGTAGATTTGGCAGCAACGCTTTAATATCCATTGTACCCACTGTTTCAGGACAGACGATGGTGATGAAATGATGTACAAAAAATGGGTTGTGGAAAGGAAGCGAGCTGAATTAACCAAGATCGCAAAAAACCTCTTCGAAGCTACTGGGAAGAATCCCTACTACCGTGGGGGGAAGGCCATCAAGAACTTCAGGGAGCTCTGGGAGAACCTAGCCGAATTCACCGAGAATGAAGCCCAATGGGTGGCCGCATGGATAGACTATCTCGGGGACGCGAGGACGGCGGCTAGGATTCGCGAGAGGCCAAGCAAGTTCAAGGAGCTCATCAACGAAAGATACGCCGAATTGCGCCGGTACGTCGGTTAGCAGGCGTCTGGGCCCTTTAGGATGCTCGCTGATTCAAAAAATCGCGCACCTGTTTGAGCATCGGGTATTTTGACCACCCTGCACCAGTCACGCTTATCGCCGCGGCCGCGTTTGCGAACCTGCCCGCCCGCAGAAGGTCGTTTCCATCGAGGTAGGCCAGCAAAAAAGCGGCGTTGAAGACATCACCAGCCCCAGTGGAGTCCACGACTTTAATTCTGAAGGCTGGGACTTGTGCAGAGCCAGATTCATCCGCCACAAAACAGCCGCGCCTGCCTTTCTTTATCGCGACGACCTTTAACCCGAGCCCGAGGAACCTCCTCGCCAGCTGCGCATCGCTTGCCCGGGGGGCGCTTAGGATTGCCCGTGCTTCATCGATGTTTGGTAGAAAAACATCGAAGTTTCTCAGGGCGTTCATTAAGAACTGGGTCCTGCTCCACTTTCCAAAGGGATCCCACCCCGTATCGAACGAGGTCATAGCACCGCCTGCTCGCGCGCGGCGTGCCAGCTCCGTGTAACTCGGCCGCAGGTTTTCGAGAAGGAAGAATGATGGGATGTGGACGAGGTCGGCGTCAATTTTACTAATGCCGATATCCCGTTTAGAAAAAACAGCATTTTCGCCCCTGTAGGTGATAAAGGACCTCTCAGCCCCCTTGACCAGCGCGATGGTTACGCCAGTTTTCCTGCCTTTCGAGATGACGACATCCCGGATATCCACCCCCTGCCTTTTCAGTTCCCCAAGGACGAACTTGCCGAAGAGGTCGTCACCAACCCTCCCAACAAGTTTGCTTTTGGCCCCGAGCTTGGCACAGGCAAGGGCGAAGTTGGCCGCGCACCCCCCGCCATAAATTTGAAAATCCTCTACAACAGCTTGTTTACCCCTTGCTGGCAGCTTGGAAGGTACGATAAGGTCAACGTTGATGTCACCAATCGCTAAAACTTTCACGCAGGTCCCCACTATTTACCCAGAACCGCGCGGTAGGTGTCAAACAACTTGTTCATCGCGTTGCTCCAGCTGAACTGATTCACTTTTTTCCTTCCACCCTCAGCCACCTGTTTCATGGTGTCCGGGTTGTTGAGGAGGTAGTTTATCCCCCATGCCACCGAGTCTGGGTTGGGGTAGACTTTTATCCCGTCGACGAAGTTTTCGATGTTTTCGCCAAGGCCGCCGACATCCGTGGCCACCACCGGCCTCCCGGTTGCCCAAGCCTCGAGCAACACAATGCCAAAGGGCTCGTTCCTGCTTGGCAGGCAGACGATGTCGGCCGAGCTGAGGAGTTCGATGTATTGCCAATATGGTACCCACCCTAGAAACCTCGTCGCATGACCGACCCCAAGCTCGTTAGCCCTGCGCTCGAGGTAGCTTCGCATTCCACCATCTCCCGCAAAGATGAACTTCACGTCCCACCGATTACTCAACACCTTGGGTATCGCCTCGACCAACAGATCGGGTCCCTTCTGGTTGTCAATTCGGCCTATGAACAGCACGGTCGGGGCCAGCGGGTGGATTCCGTACCTCTCCTTTACTCTCCCCGGGTCAACCCGCACTTGGTGCTTGCGCGGGTCGATTGCGTTCGGGATGACGTCTATTTTCTCGATTGGTATTTTGTAAAGCCAGTGGAGTTCGTTCTTCATGTAGTTCGAGACCGTGGTGACCCGATCGGAGATAAGGCCCCCATACCACTCCTTCCCCGAGACCTCTCTGAACTCCCACCAGTCACCGAACCTCCCGCCGTTTCGGCCGTATTCGGTTGAGTGGTAGGTCAAAACCAAAGGATAACCCTCCTGCTTCAATTCGTGAAGGGCGTCAACGACATGCCAATCGTGTCCATGAACGATATCAAACTTGCCCCGACCCTTTTCGACTACGTGCAAACTCGCGACCATGGCCTTGGACATGTTGTGGGCAAAGTGAAGGAGGTTCTGACCAGGGTCAAATACTACTCGATGGTAGTGGACGCCGTTTATGTACCCGTAGTCGGTCTGCCCCTCCGCTGCCCTCGTGAAGAGGTGGACCTCGTGTCCTCGTTTCGCGACCTCCTCGGCCAGCCTCGTGGCCACTATGGCGAGCCCACCGACGCGGATGGAGTGTAAAGATTCCCAAGCGAGATATGCTATCCTCATGTTACCCCCTCGCTTGCATTAATTTGGCGATATTCGTGTTAATAAGACTGTAGATTTTTTGCCTGAGGTCGGGTGAGTCGGGGTCTACCTTTGCGATTTCGTCGGCAAGTTTGGCGTCACCAATCGCGTGTCGTATCCATCTCTCGAAGTGTTTGAAGATGACATGGAAGCGTATGGAACGCTCGGGAGCAAGTTTCAGCACATCTAGAAACTCGCCCAAGCTGTGGGCGGAGAGGTTTATGTAATGGGCACCCTCGTGGAAATGAAATGCCTTGTCTGGAGGGAGCACCCTAAGAAGGCGGATCAAGACCTTTTCAGGGTCGCTTAGGTGCTCTGCTACTTTTTCATAAAAATCTGACAGGATTCTCAGGAACGACCAGAATGCCTCCACCGGTGGCTGTTGGCTGAAATACCCATGCACTGCTCCGGGGCCGCCTCCACCCGTGTACATGTAGTAGATGTTGTCACTTGTCTGTAGGAATCTAAAGAGCCGCATGATTTTTTCGTTGCCGGTCTTTCTCGCGTAGGGTTCGAGCTCCCTTATCCCCCGGTAACATGTCCGCTGCATGTCGTTGCCGAGCCAGGCGTTAGTGCTCCGCTCGATATCAGCCCATGATAGGGTATCAAAATCATGGACGTCTATTTCGCCAACTGGCTCGTGACGTAGGAGCTCAGATGGCGTTGAAAATTGAAGGTTCTGGTGTTCGATCACCTCCTCCGGGAGCCACTTCAGAAAATCGTGGATGCCAGTTTCCGGCCACTGGTGCTCTCCGAAGGTTTCGTAGTCCATGAATATGTTGATGCACTGCCCGGGAGTCTCTGAGAGCCATGCGGCATATTTGTCGGCGGTTAGGGGCCACCCTCCCCAGTCTCTGTTTGAAAATCTGAACGAGATGTCGTCGGAGAGTCGGTAGTTCCTCAGGAGGACCTTTATCTTGGAACCTTTTGCGGAATAAATATAGTTCGGGGACCTCCACCCAAGCACGCGCTCGGCCCCCTCGGTGAAGATCCCGCTAAAGCCAAGTTTGGCGATAGTCTGCGCGATCGAGTTATTGTAAATGAACTCCGTGTTTTCGAAAACGGTCGGCACCTGCCCAAATAGGTCTCTCATAAGATGTTTATGCATTGAAACCTGATCGATGAACTCTCTCCTCTCGGCGGAGAACAGGCTAGCGAGGGAGTGAAAGTAGGTCTGGCAAATGAGTTCCACACACCCGCTCTCTGCGAGCTGCTTGAACGAATCGAGGAGGTCAGGGGCCCATCGCTCACACTCTTCGACCAACACCCCCGATAGGCTGTAGGCGGCCTTGAACTTTTTCCGCTCCCCCTTGAAACGGTCGATGTTGTCGAGGATAATCCTGTTTGTGGGGAAGTAGCATTTTTTCGCGACCCTCTCGAAAATCATTTTGTTCCAAATGTTGTCAAAATAAAGGTCAAACAGGTCTTCTAGCCCCTTCCCCTTCGCGGCCTCCTCGCTGAAGTTCTTGTTGATGCGGAAGGGTTGGTGGACCTCGAATGCCAGGCAAATCTCAGTCATGTGGTGCCTCCATATTTATCCTCGAAGGGCGGCCTTTTGCTCTTTATGTTCTCCACATAGGCCCGGAGGATTTCTGCGACACTCCAAGCTTGAGAAATGCACCCTCGCGGAGTATGCGGCTCGTCACCATCGAATATCTC
Source organism: Candidatus Hodarchaeaceae archaeon (assembly GCA_030016755.1). Lineage (GTDB taxonomy): Archaea > Hadarchaeota > Hadarchaeia > Hadarchaeales > Hadarchaeaceae > JASEJC01. The sequence goes on from JASEJC010000015.1 coordinate 4,478, forward strand.
TGACACCGTCCCTATCCCTGCCTCGATTAGGTGGCTGCCGACGAGTCTTTGTAAAAATCGCATCGCCTGCTCTTGGCTACCCGGTTCCTTGTGGACTCTCAGAAATGCGGTGACGAAGGGCCCGATCAGCCAGCTCCATGTGGTCCCTTGATGATACGCGAAGTCTCTCTCGATGACGTTTCCCTTATAGACTCCTTTGTAGCTGGGATCACCTCTCTCTAGGCTTCTGAGCCCGTAAGGGGTCAGCAGCTTCTCTTTGACCGTCGATACGATTTCTTCGGCCTGCGGCCCGGCCACCGCTGGGAAAGGAAGGCTTACAGCAAGTATCTGGTTCGGTCTAATGCGTTGGTCCCGGAAGTCATCTCCCACTACATCATATAGGCATCTTCTGTCCTCATTCCAGAACTCGGCGAAGAAATTTTTTCTAACTTTTTCGGCCAACCCAGCAAATTTGAAGACCCTGCCAGTCCTTTCTGCTATTGCTTCCATTGCCCGGAGGGCGTTGTACCAGAGCGCATTGATTTCAACAGCCTTTCCTTGCCGGGGTGTCACACACTTGTCGCCCACCTTCACGTCCATCCATGTTCCCCTGTCGCTGCAGACCAGCCCGCCTTCGTCCACACTCACGCCTTCGTTCAAGCCACGTACATAGCTGTCCACTATTTCGGTCAGCGCGCCCCACAGCTTGTTTGCTAGGGCGACATCGTCAGTGTAGGTCAGGTACTTGTGAAGGGCGTAGATGAAGAGCAACGAGACATCCGCGCAATTATAGTCCGCTGTCTCTCCTTCAAACCAGTTCGGCATCAGTCCTCCCCTCCGGCGATTCGCGAGGTCCAACAAGATCCTCTTGGCCACATCGTATCTGCCAGTCACCAGCGTTAGGCCAGGGAGGGAGATCATGGAGTCCCTGCCCCAGCAACCGAACCAGTGGTACCCAGCGATTACCCTCCCGTTTGCGATGAACGAGTCAGCCGCCCAGATGAGGTATCTGCCCCAGCTCGTGTCGGCGACCGCGCTGCCCTTGACCAGCCCCTCTAGCCTGTCGACCGTCATTTGTCGTTCGCGCTCGACCTTTTCCGGCTTTTCCGAGTAGAGGAGTTCAAAGTCCCCCTTGCCCCTGAAACCACCCGTCGCCAACAGGTTGAACTCGCTCTTTCCACCTTTCAGCTCGAGCTCGAGATGCCCGGGCGAGTAATGGTCCTCCATGAACTCGTACCCGCGCTCCCTCTCCTCACGGTATACGACGTTTTTGTACCACCTGGCCTCCTCCGGCAGCTCTGATGGCACGTAGGACATCAGGTCTGAGCCGATGAGCAGGGGTGGCGCGTCCTGATATCTCGCGACCACTTCGACTTTCCTGCTCTCCGCTTGCTGTTTGAAACTGACGGAGCCGCTCCTCGTCAAGTGGTGGATGTCTCGGGAGTTCACGAGCGGGCGGATAAGCATCTTCGCTGGTTGTTCCGAGGGGTTCCAAACTTTATAATTCACGATGACCGCGTTCGTTCGATAAGGCATGAAGATGGTCTTTTTGACGAGGAACCCCGGGAAGCTATAGGTGAATGTAGGCAGAGGGTCCAAGCGAAACTGTTTGACATGCGCGTGACCATCCGGATAAATAACGTCGGGGTACTCGTTTGCAGAGAGATGGAAAGTTTCGGAGCTTGTTTGAATCTCATCTTCTAGTTTTGAGAGAAGCAACTTCCTCCCAAAAGGGGGCGTTGTTGTTGGCACAACTAGTAGCCCATGATATTTTCTGGTGTTGACCCCAACTGCCGTTGACGACGAGTAACCGCCGAGCCCGTTCGTTATTACCCATTCCCTCGATATCGCGGTTTCGTAATCCTTGAGGGCGCCCCCTGAAAATTCCAAAATGCTCTCACCCGGCACCGAGTTTTTCAATTAAAATTTCCATGGTCTCCATTGTGTACGCAAATCAGGATTCGGTCACGCCCGCTACCTTATTGTAGATTTCGATGGTTTCCTCTGCTACCTTGTCTAGCGTATACCTCTCTAGGACACGTTTTCTGGCGTTTCTTCCGAGTTCCTTTCTCAGTATCTCTGACTTGAGTATCTCTATTGCAAATTTGGCAATGTCATGAGGGTCGTCGGGGTTGACGTGGGCTCCGCACCTATCTGGGCCCGAGGGGACGACTTGCTCCCTGAATCCAGAAATTCCCTTTGCCCCGACTATCACTGGCTTCCCCATGCTCATCGCCTCGGTGCACACGATGCCAAAAGGCTCGTACTTCGAGGGGAAGACAGCAATGTCGCATGCAGCGTAGTAAAGCAGGCGCTCTTGTTCATCCACAAACTCGAAACATGGCTTCACGCTGTTTTGAATTCCTAGGTGTGATATCAGATGCTTTATCAGCCCCTCCTGATCGCCCTTGCCCAGTAATACAAGCTTGGCATTCGGTACCTCTTTTAGGATGATCGGCATTGCGCGAACCAAGGTGTCAGCGCCCTTCACCCACGCGAGCCTCCCGACAAAGAGTATCATCGGGTCGGCCCCCACACCTATCTTTTCCCTAAATTTCATCACTTTATCGTAGGAAAACTTCCTGCTCTCTGGATCGTATTTCTCCTCGTCCACGCCATTTGGCACCACATGAATTTTCTTCTCGTCGTACCCCAGCGATACGAGGTGGTCCCGCATGGCGTAGCTGACAGTTATTATAGCATCCGCGTTCGCCCCAGCTAATTTCTCCAGATTTTTAATCGTCGGGGAACCGTTGCCGACCCTCCCTTGTTCTGTGGAGTGAATGTGGAAGACGAGCGGTATTTTGAGGGCCTTCTTACAAATTATCCCAGCAATCGCGGAGAGCCAGTCATGGGCGACCACGATGTCGAAACGCCGCTTGTCTGCCCGCACTAGCAGGTTTATCGACTTGGTTGCCGATAACAAGTTGTACATGAAGACATCGGCGAAGTAATTTTGGGACTCCGTGGGCCACCGCTTGACATCCTCTGGCACTATCAGCGGCAACAAATCGACTACGTTCACTACAAGTGGCCTGTGCACTTCGACACCCTCATAGAGGTCCCTGGTTATCGCGTCCCCCGGGTTCTTCGAGAAGACAGTCACGCTGTGCCCCATCCTCGCAAAGCGCCTGGCCATCTCGAACGCATAGGTCCCCAGGCCGCCCACGAAGAACGGCGGGAACTCGTAGGGGATGTATAGGATGTTCATTTTCAGCCCTCCCATAAACTCAGGGTCGTGAGGTTTTAATTGTTTAGCTAAGGTCCTCCAGCACTTAGAAATACGCCCGCAGCCCCCTGGCCAAATCCTCTGGCATGCTCTCTATGACTGGCTCTTGGTGGAATTTTTCCATGAAACCGTTGTCGCTGGTGTAGAACGGGGCGGGGTTCGGCCGCGATATCAGCTTCGCGTTCAGCAGGTAGAAGTCGCCCAGGTCTTCGTCGCAGGGGCCAGAAAATGTGGCGAGGTTGAAACTTTGGACCCCGAGGGCGTGGTAGCCCTTCAAAACTGCCGAGAGCCCACCACAAAATTTGCTGAGCCCATGTTTTTCAAGTTTGGTCAATGAGGAGGTCCCCGAAAATATCGCCAAAACCTCCCGGTTGCCCTGAGGAGCAAAGCTGGCCAGCCAGCACACCGGTCCGCTCTCCCCGATGAACCTCACTTTTTCGGATTTTTCAGACTCAATCAGGTCCAACCAATAATTGCTCCCGTTCCGCTCGCGATATGACTTGCTCTTTTCGATGAGATCCTGGAGATATGGGCTCGGCTCTGGATCAGCCATTATCTGCACGTGAGGGTGGATGATGCTCGCGGCGCCGGGAGGGAGGTGGTTCCAGTTGATGTACCAGTATCTAATCTCGGGGTGTTTTTTGTGAACCAACCTGAAATATCTTAGACATGTTTTGAAGCAGTCCTCAAGCAGTTTCGGGGCGAACTGGTTGAGCTCGAGATAGTGGTCTCCGGAGAACACCCCGACCGCGTGGAATCCGCCGAAGGGAAACAGATTTGGAAATAGACAAGCGCTGCCCACCTTTATCCGATCGGGCAGTCCCTCCGCAAACATGGGCGTAGACTTTTCGATGTTTTGCGGGCAGAAGAAGCACTTGGCCCTAGAGCTCTCGATGAGTTTGTCAAGGTCGGCCGTCTCCGTGGGAGTCTGTCTTGGCCTTTTGGCTCGCTCCACATTTATTCTGCATCGCCGCTCGGTCAGGGGGTCTATCCTCACTTCGATATGTTGGACGACTTTTCGGAACCCCTGCAGGGGGCTTCGCAGCTTGGCCTTTTGAATAAATTTCTCGAACTTTATTTTCCCCAAAAAACTAGCCCCTTTCGCCGTATTTCTCGAAAGCACACACGAAGATGAGCTCGCGGTCCGAGGTGTTGTAGACGCGGTGGAACTGATTTGGTTTGATCGGGATTACATCCTTACTCTTCACGCGCTGCCGCCTTCCATCAAGCTCGATCTCCCCTTCGCCCTCCACGAAGAAGTAAACTTCGGCAACCGGGTGCGAGTGCCCGCTGGTCTGTTTGCCAGCATGTAGGATGGTGATAGAAAGCACCAGGCTTTTACCCAAGGCCTTGTCGCATACCACGTAGCGGTCGTCGCTCTTCACGAGTCTCGCGTCTCTGAATGCCTGCAGGTAGGTCTTGTGGGAAATGTCGTACCACTCTCCGCTGAACAGGTAGCCCCCGACCTTTTCACCCTGCTCGAGCAAATGCTGGATGAAAAATCCCGGGGCATCTTGCTTTTTCATTTTACAGAATTTGTCAAGAACTGGAAAGACGCGCTTCGGCAGCACATAAATGCCAACTCCGACGTATTCACTGAGTGGCGGTTTGACTTTTTCCTTAAAATCGGTTATGAGAAAACTCTGCTTGGGCGGCGGGTATCGCTCGCTCCCCTCGAACTTCACAGTCGCCATCTCCTCCGCCTTCATATCAGGGCGCTGGCCGACGTAATAGACCCCGACGAGCAACTCCCCAGTGTAGCTAGACACGAACCCCTTGAGGCTGGAGGAGAAGTAATTGTCGACGCAGACCACCAAGAGATCCTCATTTATCTTCAATTGTTTGATGGCGTAGTCTATCGCTGAGACCGCTCCGAGTTTTTCCCCCTCGGCCATCGCGGGCTCAACCAAGACGTTTTTGTACCCTTTAAAGTAATTCTCAAATTTCTTGTTAGTCGAAATTATCGGCTCGATTTTCTCCGCCTCGAGTTTCCTGATCAAATGGTTTAAAATAGTGTCCCCCTCTGCGACAAGCATCGCCTTTGGCAGCTCCGCTCCGATGGGACCAAGCCTTTTCGCGAACCCACCGGCCAAGATCAGACCTTTCATTTTACCCCAGTTTCACTATCCGGCGCGCATATTTATCTCCCACGACAAAACGGTTATCGGGGATGTTGGTTTATGGTGCTGGAAAGCTTGGGGAGGGCCCTGCACGGCGCCCTTCGAAAGCTGAGCCGGGCGCCCCACATCGACGAGCGGGCGATCAAGGAACTCGTACGGGAGATCCAGCGCGCCTTGCTCCAGGCCGACGTCAACGTGGAGCTCGTGCTCGGGCTGACTAAGCGTATCGAGAAACGGGCGCTGGAGGAGAAGCTCCCCCCGGGGATGGGGCGCAAGGAGCATGTCATCAAGATAGTCTACCAGGAACTCTCCGAGTTTTTGGGAAAACCGTCGGAACTCGCGCTCGAACCGGGAAAGTCCAAAGTCCTGCTGATGGTTGGCCTCCAGGGGAGCGGAAAGACGACTTCGGTGGCAAAGCTGGTAGCCCACTTCAAAAAGCGAGGGTTCAAGGTCGGCACCGTCTGTGCGGATACCTTTCGCCCTGGGGCATACGAGCAGCTCAGCCAGCTAGGGCAGCAGGTGGGGGTAGAGGTCTTCGGAGACCCCAAGGCGAAGGATTCGATCAAGCTCGCGAAGGAGGGCGTCAAGCGGCTCAAGGACGAGCGCCTCGAGCTTATCGTGGTCGACTCAGCTGGCAGACATCGCAAGGAGGAGGCCCTGATGGAGGAAATGCGCCAGATAGCCGAGGGCATAAAACCAGATGAGATAATGCTCGTGGTCGACGGGACAATCGGACAGCAGGCGAAGGAGCAGGCGGCGGCATTCAAGTCGGCCACCGAAATCGGCTCAATCTTAGTGACCAAGCTCGATGGCACGGCGAAGGGAGGCGGGGCGCTCTCGGCTGTTGCGGCCACGGGTGCTCCAATCAAGTTCATAGGTGTTGGAGAGCACATTGAGGACCTAGAACCCTTCGTGCCCGAGCGATTCGTGGCCAGGCTGCTCGGGATGGGCGACATCGAGACCCTCCTTAAAAAAATCCAGGAGGTGGCTGAGGAGGAGAAGCTCAAGCCCGCGGACATGAAGGCAATCCTCGCTGGCAAGCTGACCCTGCGGGACGTGTACGATCAGCTCGAGGCTATGAGCAAGATGGGTCCCCTCAAGAAGCTCATGCAGATGATCCCGGGAATGAGCGTCGCGGTCCCGGATGAGCAGATGCGCGTCGGAGAGGAGAAGCTGAAAAAGTTTAAGGTTATCATGCAGTCGATGACTCCCCAAGAGCTCGAGAACCCGAAGCTCCTTCACGCCTCCCGAATTCGGCGCGTGGCGAAGGGCTCGGGGACCAGCGAGGCGGAGGTGAAAGAGCTGCTGAAGCAGTACGACCTCATGCGGAAGTTCATCAAGACTTTCGCGAAGGGGAGGGGACCGAAGTTCGGCCCGTGGGCCAAGCTCATGAAGGAGATGAAGGGAGCGCTGCCAGATTTCGGCTCAGGCGGGAAAACCTCTTAAACGCGAGGTGATAGTTAACCTGAGGAGCGGTGGTTGACTAATTATCTAGGTGTCTACATGGCTAGGCGGTCAAAGGGTCTGCGGAGCAAGAGCAGGGGGAAGCTTACCAAGCACCCGCGCCAGCAGGGACTCTCCCCCGTGAGCATGGCGGTCCAGGAGCTCCCGGTGGGCTCAAGGGTGGCTATAATACTAGACCCGGGCGTGGTGAAGGGGCAACCCCACCCGCGTTTTCACGGCAGAGTGGGGATAGTCCAAGAGCGGCGGGGGAGGGCCTACGTTGTGGAGATTATGGACGGGGGGTCGAGGAAAAGGATTATCTCCCGCCCGGAACACCTCAGGATGGTGAGATAGTGATTGGCAAGCGGACGGTGAAGGAGCGCCCGGTGCCGTTGGCTGAGGTGCTCATGGTGTTGGAGAAGGAAAAGAAGGCAGGGGAGCTCGAGTACGGGCAGCGGCTGACCTATGACTACGCCCAGAAATTAGTGAAGCTCGACCCCAAGAAGGCAAAGGAGCTGATGGAGGAACTGCTCAAGCTCGAAAGGCTCAGGGAGCACCAAGTCGTGGCGCTCGTGGACCTGATGCCTGAGACGAAGGAAGATGTGGAGCTTATTTTCGCAAAGGAGCGGACGAGGCTCGAGGAAGACGAGATAAAGAAAATCCTCGACATCATAAACAAATATCGTGAGTAAATCCCTAGGCCTGGAGGCGAGACTTTTGGTCGAAAAAAAGTATGAGGATAGAGGAATAGTGCTTGATTTCCTCCCCCAAGGCCACCCCAGCGACCCGAGACCCATTCATCTGAGGGAGCCCATCGCGCAGATCCTCGGGGACACCTTCTTCACGCTGCTGGAGGTCGTACCCTTAAAGGGCGTCACGCTCACCCCCCACGAGCGTGTTTTCATTGGTAAGGGGGAGCGGGCGAAGGTCGAGCGGATAAAACGCCGCGTGGGCTATGAGGATCTCACGGCGGCAGCAAAGGCCGAGCTCCCCTCCGTAGTCGAGAGCCTAATCGCCGAGTCCCCGGAGCGGTTCATCGAGTTCTTCAACCGCGCGGCACCCCTGACGACCCGCTTCCACCAGCTGGAGCTGATTCCAGGGATAGGGAAGAAGCTGATGTGGGCGGTACTCGAGGAGCGGAAGAAAAGGCCCTTCGCCGATTTCGACGACCTTGAGAAGCGGGTGAAGGGGTTGACCCACCCGAAGAGCCTCATCGCCAAGCGCATGGAGATGGAGTTGCAGGGCGCTGACAAGTACAGGATATTCGTACGTCCGCCCTCTAGACGGGCTTCCGGCGCGGGCGAGGCACCTTAGACACAAGATAGCTCAGGAAGGCTATCACTGGAATTATCTCGAGACGTCCGATGAGCATCTGGACGATGAGCACGATTTTCCCAGGGTCAGGTAATATAGGTGTCAGTCCTACCGAAAGCCCCACATTACTTTGCGCCGACGTCGACTCAAAAAATGCGTCTGCTCCACCATAACCAGGGGGAAGCATCGTTGCTATGAGGGCGGCGCCGACTACCAGCGTGATGATATATATAAAAAAGAATATCGCGGTGTCTGTTACATCTTCGTGAGCATATGTCCTACCCCCAACTTTTATCGGCACGATGGCTCGCTCAGGCAAAAAGCTGCGCTTGATCGACCACCAGATGGATTTAAGGATTATCAGCACGCGGATGAGTTTGATACCTCCTCCCGTCGACCCAAACCCAGCTCCGATGATCATGAGCGCGCACAAGAGACCTTTTTGGAGACCACCCCAGGCGTAAATATTAGCGGATTGAAATCCAGTCGTGGTAATGGCTTCAGCCGATTGAAACGCGGCATCTCTGATACCAACACTCCAGACGAGCAGGAGCGTCGCGACCACAAAAATCCCGATCATGAACCTGAATTCAACGCTACTGAAAAGTTCACGCCAATGCCCAGCCAGCACCTTGCGGTGGATGACAAAGCTCGTCGCGCCGGCCATCGTCAGTATTATCCCTATGATGAGGGGGAGGTCTCCGAACGCCGCCAGGCTCTGGCTCCGGGTCGAGAACCCGCCGGTCGAGATGCCTGCTAGAGTATGGTTTATCGAGTCGAAAAGGGGCATCCCAATCAACATGAAAGCGACCACCCCTAAGATCGTGAATATAAGATAGATTTTCAAGATCGAGCGAGTGGTATCCTTTATACTCGGTTCGATGCGGTCGATCCGTGCTTCCGCGATGTACATTTTTTTAGCGGCCTTGCCTGCCCCGACCAACGCTGTCAGAACTAGCACGACGATTCCTATCCCGCCGACCCACTGCGTGAGACTGCGCCAGAAGAGTACCGTGCGGGCCATCGCCTCCGGGTTTTGAATCATGGTTAGGCCAGTAGTCGTGAAACCAGACATGCTCTCGAAGTAGCTGTCGACGAACCCCATGTTCGTGCTGAGCATGTACGGGACGGTGCTGAAGAGTGCTGCGAGAATCCAGCCGAGCGTCACCACTACCATAAGCTTCCCGAGGCTCGGCTCGGTCGGCTTAGAAAACCTCCTCATAAGTATCGCAAGGGCTATCACTCCGATCGCCGGTGCCGCAAAGTTGATCGCTAGGTGCGGCTCACCGAGCACAAATGCAGCCACCGCTGGCACCAGCATCACCCCGCCGATCACCAGCAGGATGAACCCCAAGAAGTGCAGCATGTTTGACCTCCAGTGCTACTCCCTGCACGATAATTAAAACGTTGCCGAAACAGTATGCTTAAAACTCTCGCATTTTAAGCTTAATTGTGATGGGATGAGGGAAACCAGGCGCGCGATGGGAGAAATCCTCGAACACCTGCGAATCGCATCGAAAAAGCTCACGAAAAGGCAAGTGGATGGTTTTATAAGGACACTGCTAGCTGCCCAGCGCGTGTTCGTCGTGGGGGCAGGGCGTTCTGGAATGGTCATGAAGGCATTTGCAATGCGTCTGATGCACCTAGATATGGACGTATACGTGGTCGGGGAGACCATCACTCCAGCCCTGCGAACAGGGGACGTGCTGGTTGCCCTCTCTGGCTCGGGGGAGACCGACCTCATCGTCGAGGCGGCGCGGATAGCGAAAAAGGTCGGGGCCAAAATAGTGGCGATTACTTCGTACCCAAAATCCAGTCTCGCGAGGTTCGCCGATTCTCTAGTCATCCTGCCCGGGCGGACTAAGGTAGCGCGGACGACGAGGTTTATGAAACGGGAGTTGGCCGGAGAGTATGCTTCGCTCGCCCCTTTGGGAACGCTCTTTGAGGTCACGGCGCTGGTCTTCCTAGATGGTGTGATTGCAAGCCTCATGGTGAAGTTGGGCAGAAAAGAAGAGGAACTCAAGGCGCGCCATGCCACAATAGAGTGATCAGGTTTTTTCTTCCGAGAACTCTTGAAGCACATCGACCCACGCGGTGTCGAAGCCCTGTTCATCCTTCGGCCTGAACTTCAGCGAAAGCCTCGCCCTAGTCTCGCGGATGAGGGTCTCAATCCGTTCTTTCCCATAACTACCGTTCACAAGCAGTTTGATTAGGGACAGTTCTCCACCTGTCTCGAGGGCTGATACCATCCCTTGGAGGGCCAGAAGGTAGCCTCTCTCAAATTCATTGGCAGGGTTGAAGTTACCCTTGTTCTGTTCCAGCCACTCGCGGGCCTTTTTGGGGTCTTTTTGCGTCAGGGCCCTCACAAACGGCTTCAGCTCAAGCGACATGGTTACACCTCGCCCCAGCTCTCAGGGCTGGGCGCGCCGCACATGGCCCATTCGGCAGCGGTGGCAGGTAGTTGGGTTTCAATGGCGGCGTCTCTCATTCGCGGATCGTCTCCAAGATGCTGAGGGCATTCCATATCATCGTTCGGGTGTGCACGGGCATGTTTGGGTCGTTGCTTATTTCCTCCAAGGTTATCCGCGCAGAAGCAGCTTTGACCACAGAGTCGCCCGTTCCCTTCAACAGGGCCTCCCTAGCTTCGCCGGCAGCTCTCCGGATGTTGCGGGGGACTGAAGTGTCGTCTGCAACGCGCGCCATAATGTCCGCTACCTGCTTCAGCTTTGCGTCCGAGGACACGGTTACCACCCGCTTGCATGGTTAATCCACTTAATTTAAGGAAGGCCCTGATAAAGAGTTTTGGGGTAGAATGCAGGAGGAGAAAATTTCGAAGATCACCGAGATGCTGCTGGCCGGGGGAAAGATGCTGGGGGTGCACTGCGGCAGCTGCATGAGCCCCCTGTTCCAGTACCAGGGGAAAGTGGTGTGCCCCGTGTGCGGTGACAAGGCCAAGCCAGCAAAGGAAGAGGCCAAAGCCGCGCCGTTGAAGAGGGTGGAGGAGGTGCTGTACGCGAAGCTCAACTCCCTCGCGGAGCAGCTCGCAAAGGAGACCGACCACACGAAGACCCTCGAGCTCCTGAACAGCATTAAATCTACCCTAGAGGCGCTCGAAAAGTTGAAGGAGGGATGAGGTTGCGAAGGGAGGAAATCCTGAAGGTGTTGAGGGATGCCGGGACACCCATAACCTTGGACGAGCTCGCTCAGCGGACGGGAATCGATATCGTCCGGCTGCGCGTCGACCTTTACCAGCTTACAAGGGAGGGGAAGGTCGAGCGCAGGCTGCGGGGGAACGTGCCCGTGTGGACGGTGAAGGTGAGTTCCCCTATGGAGTAGCGCTACGAGAAGCTGTCTAGAAAATACGTCCTGTGATCTCCTTGCTCTGGTTCGATTTGTTAAGGGTCATCCTTGCTGGCCTCGTGCTGGGCCTGCTGATCGGCAAGCTTGTGGCGCGCAGGCCGTTTCACATCGACCGGCTGCGCCCCCGTTTTTGGCGTGCCGCAATGCGGAGGATGAAGCGCAGGCACTGGGTCAGGCTCCTCACGGTTGCCCTCTGGGTCACTGCCGCGTCGATCATCATCTCGGGCGTGGTTGGGACATTGCTCCAGCAGGCCCAGGTACAGACCTATTCCCCGGAGGAGTACCCCTTCACGGCGATTGAGAGAGATTATCCTTGGCTGGTGCTAATTGCCGTGAACGCGCTGCCGATCTTCGAGGAGTGGATCTTCAGGGGGGTCATGATAGATGAGCTCGTGCGCTGGCGCGGCTCCAAGTTGCTAGCAGTCCTCGTTTCCGCTCTTGTCTTCGCTGCATTCCACCTCTCCAATCCAGGCACCTACTTGCCGTTTGTCCTCCCCTTGATACCGGCGGGCCTGTTGCTCGGGGTCTGCTATCTCAAAACTGGGCTGGGCGGGGCAGTCATAGCCCACAACTCGTACAACACCTTCTTAGTTATCATCGGAGTTTTGAGGAGGTAAATCAACTAGACACCTTAGCACAACAGCTACTCTTTGCTAATGTTGTTTTTGATGAGCCATATCACTTTTTCCGGGTTTCTGGTGGTGAATACAATTTCCCGAGACCTAGCTTTTGGGTGTAGTTTCTCGCTGGGCACTAATACTACGCGGGGGCCAAAATCAAAGACGAAGTGAGAGCGCCACTTCCCCCCAGCTCTCGTGATTCCTGGAAAGGGGAATAGGTACCTTATAAAAGAGGATTTATCCAAATAGCAGTCTTGAATCTTTTGCCATGGGATCGCAAGCTTGAACCTCAAGATGCTGATAATAATTGCTTCAGATGAAATTTTTATTTTTACGGAACAAAATAAAACATCAAATACCATCCAGGTTACTATCACAAAAACTAGCATGAAAAGGATGGGGACAATAAACTGTGACGGAACTTCTCTAAAGGTGAGGATAGTTATGGTTATAATGAAACAAGCGGCTATAAAATCAAACACCATATGTAGTCGTGGGTAAATCTTCTCTTCATAGATGTACTCTTGCATGGGCTCACCCAACCCATAAAACAAACGGTACCAATATTTTAAGAGTGCAACACATAGGCATTTATCACCCAATATTTGCGGCTACTATCGCCTGCCCCACTGAGATGCCGCCATCACCTGGGGGCAATATCTCATGTTGGACGAATTTGAGCTTGGCGCCTTCGATCTCCCTGTGCACGGCCACTGTGATTGCGCGGTTGTAAAAAACCCCTCCTGAAGCACCCACGGTCTTGATCCCGCTCGATGAGGCTGCATCGACAGCGATCGAGGCCAGCCCACGCGCCACCGCCAGCTGGGCCGCCGCCGCGAGGTGTTTTCTGGGCACGCGGGCCCGGAGGCCGGAGAGGATATCAAGGAGCAGTTTTGATGTGTCGAGCGTTGGTTTTCCATCTATTTTTTCTATCGCAGGATCGAGTTTCACCTCACACGCGTTTCCCTGGGCAGCAGCCGCTTCGAGCTTTATCGCGGGCTCTCCCTCGTAGGTCCGCTCGTCGCATGTCCCCAGTAGGCAGGAGACAGCGTCGAGCACCCGCCCACACGAGCTGGTCCAGAACACGTTCAAGTCCCGCTCGAGCTGGCGGAGGACCACAGCGATCTCACGCTTGCCGCGCTTGAACCCACTCGCGCAGTACTCGTCCAGCACGCGCTCCAGCTCGGCGCGCTCCAGCTGGCCCCAAAGGATGCCGGCCACCATGCGAGCCGGGTAAATAGCGGCCAAGTCCCCCCCGGGCATGCGTTGTTTCTTCAGCCCGCCCATGTGCCTAAAGGAGTTCAGACGGGAGAGCATCACCTCCCCTCCCCAAGCGGTTCCATCAGGGCCGTACCCCACCCCGTCCGCAGCGATGCCGACGATTTCGTCCAGCCCGTGCTCCGCCATGAGCGAGCAGAGGTGGGCGTGGTGGTGCTGGACCGCGGTTGTTTTTGCCTCCAGCCGTTTTGCTATCCTCGGGGCGATTCGGGTGGTCGCGTAGTTGGGATGGAGGTCGTGAGCAACTATATCTACCCTCTCGAGGTTCAGCAGGCGCATCAACCGCTCGGCCGCCGACTGCATGTACTCAAGCGTTTCAACCTTCGTCGTGTCGCCCACGTGCTGGCCGATGAAGCACCTGTCTCCTACGAGCACTGAAACCGTGACGTTCAGGTCCCCACCGACTCCCAGCACGCTCTGATCGCTGCGGAACGCGAGCTTCACTGGCTCAGGCACATAGCCGCGGGACCGCCGGAGCATTGCCGGCTTCCCTTCGATGAGCTTCACAACCGAGTCGTCGCACCGGTTCACAATCACCCGGTCGTGGAGCAGGAGGTAGTCCACCTTTCCCCGAAGTTTCACCATCGCCTCGACGTTGTCCACGAGCATAGGCAATCCATGGATGTTTGCGCTAGTCATCACGTAGGCTGGGTCCTCCCCGGCTCGCAGGATGAGGTGGTGGATACCAGAGTAGGGCAGCATCACGCCAACCGAGTCCAGCCCAGGGGCGATGAGTTCGGAGAGCATGTAGTCGGGCGAACGCTGGAGCACCACGATAGGCCTCCGATAGGATGTCAGGAGTTCAGCCTCTGCCTCGCTGACCTCCGCGAAAGTCTCGACGGTCTCGAGGTCGCGGGACATTATGGCGAAAGGCTGCTGCGGCCGGTTGAACGCCTTTCGCAGGCGCGCAATCACCTCATCATCAGTGGTTTTCGTTGAGATGTGGATGCCCCCGATACCCTTCACAGCCACAATGTTGCCCTCATCCATCAAGCGCGCTGCCTCGGCGGGCGGGTCTGCAACCTGCAGGATGTTCCCTTCCGTGTCGTAGAGGTCCATGTGGGGGCCGCAGACCGAGCAGCAGGTCGGCTCGGCGTGGTAGCGGCGGTCAGGGGGGTTCTGGTACTCGCGCAGGCAGTCAGGACAGAGGGGGAAGGCCTTCATCGAAGTCCTGGGCCGGTCGTAGGGAAGTTCCTCGATTATGGTGAAGCGCGGGCCGCAGTTGACGCAGGTTATGAAGGGATAATTGTAGCGGCGGTCCTTCAGGTCGAGCATCTCGCGTAGACAGTCCTCACACAGCGCGAGGTCGGGCGGCACCACTGAAGGGAGCCCCAGCCCAACCCGCTCGCTCGGCACCACCCTGAAAATCGTGAATTCATCTGTTGCTGGTTTCAGGTCGACCTTGATATCATCTATTCGGGAGAGCGGCGGTTGTTCTGGGCGGAGAGAGTTGATGAATTTTTCAATCGTTGTTTTTTCACCCTCCACCACCACCTGAACGCCCGCGTCGCCCATGTTCCGGACGAAGCCGACGAGCCCATGCTTGCTTGCGAGTCTGTAGACAAACGGCCTAAATCCTACACCTTGTACAATTCCTGTGACCGCAATCTCGGCACGGGCGCGCATTCACCCACCAGTTTCTAAAAATGTAGCTGAAAAGAGGATAAAACTCTACCCTTTGGCATCAAAAATCAACAGGGGTGTTGATTGCACAGATTTATCCCCTTATAAAGAACCTCCACCCAAAGCCTAGGCGGGAACTGGAAGGCCGGAAAATGGTATCCCTTGGCGGAGCGCCTATTCGATGGGCATGAATTCGTCTGCTTGGGGTGGTATTGAACGGACGGATGCAGAAGGATATAGCAAAAGTATGTGGCGTGACTCCTCAAGCAGTTTTCAATTGGATCAAAAAGAAGGTGTATCATCCAAACGACAAAAACGCCACCACGCTACTCAGATTGGCTTGGTATATC
>JASEJC010000016.1 GCA_030016755.1 Candidatus Hodarchaeaceae archaeon
ATCCGTTCCTAAGATCACGCAGTCGATCTGCTCGTCGCACAGCCTGCGCCTTTCACCGAGCGCCGCCGCGTATCGGTCCCCGACTACGACAACGCCCTGAATTCCACGGTGCCCAGTTCCGCAACGCCTCGCCGGTCTTCGTCGTGAGCTCCAACCCGGGCGTGGACATGGTCCTCGGCTCGAGCGAGCTGCGCTTTTCATCACCGGCCTCCACCACCCTCACCCTCAGGCCCAAGTGGTTGTGAGCCCAACTAAATCCTCAACCTTTCCAACAACTTCCACGTTTGGATTATCTCTGTATCCTCGACCCTCTTCTGGGGGAGAAGCCCTTTATCGCCGGTGATCAAATAATCTGACCTGCTCGTGGCCGCAGCTGCCAATATCGGAACATCCGCTTTGTCGCCGACCAACTTAGAATACCGCTTTTCAGAACTCTCGTATGCGCTCTTGGGTACTCGTGTTTCAACCCCATAAAGCAGAAAATTCTGGCGCCGGGGCAGGGATTTGAACCCTGACGGCCCAAAGGGCCAACAGCTCTCGAGGCTGCCGCATTAGCCTGACTCTGCCTTCGGGCTCCTCGGGGAGAGGAGTACCCCGGCATTGCTAAATCCCCGGCATTTAAACAATGGCTCGATAATCCTAATAAAGTTAGCACAATTTTTTGCCGCTGACTACATAAAATCCGCGAGGCTGAGCTGCCGGCTAGCATCGCTCTCGAACATGGACTTGATGTCCTGTTGGGTGAGCTCCAACCGCTGCTTCGTGTAGTCGCTCACGTTGTACTCATCCGCCACGCGCATCGCGACCTGCAGGTACTTCTCCACGCTCCCTCGCGTGACCGTCAGGATAAGCTTGCCGCCGCACCGCGTGCACGCACCGCTCAGGGGGACCCGGCGGTAAATGGAGTTGCAGCCCACGCACCTGAAGTTCTGGGTGCCGAAAGTGCGCATGTTCCCTTTCAGGTCTGGGATGAAGTGGTGCTCGATCACCCGCTCGGCAACATCCCGCTCGTCCACCGCCCTGATCCTGCGCGCCAGCCCGAGCTGAGCGGAGACCTTCTCTTCCATCGTCTCCAAAGTCTTGTACTTGCTCGAGTGGGGCCCGGCCGCAAGATCGCTCGTGTCGAAGGAGAACCCCAGTCCCTCATACCGCGCTTCTGTCCCAAGTCTCCGCTCGACGGTTTCCATCAGCTTGGCCACTTCCACCGGGTTGCCGAAGCGCAGCGTTGCCTCGTAGAACTCGAGAGGATACCGCGTCATCACGTCCATGTTGTGCGCCTCCTTGTCTATCTCGGTGGGGTTGATGCGGGTGTTGAAGATAAGCGGGGCATCCATGGTCCCCCCGCGCTTCGACGGCAGGAAACGTCTGCTGAAGTTCAGCAAGGCGTCGAGCAGCAGCATGACGCAATCTTCGTCGCCGTCCGCGTCCCTTCTTTTTGCCGCGTGGAAAAACGGGTGAGCGTAGCCAACGGTGGCATCGGTGAACCCTATTATGCGACCAGCAATTCCAACGGAGGTGTGGGGGGCCAAGCCCATCACTATGTGGCCCACGAGATCAGCGGAGCGGGTGGCGTTGTAATATGGTGGCAATCCGTACAGCTTCTGCAACAGCTCATCCACGAACTTGGACGCCCGCAAGAGATACTCCGCTCCCGCGCTGGAGATGATCACGTCTTGCACCTTTAACTCGACCAGTTGATCGTCGTTCTCTAGTGGATCGTCGCGGATATCCCTGGTGTAGCCGAGCTCGCGCAGCCGTTCGACCGGGGTGCTTATCTCACGCGGCCTGAAGTGGGTGAGTGGAAGATTCGTTGCGTCAAACCTTATCGTCCCGTCCTTGAACACATAGACGCTGTGTTTTGCGCGCAGGATTCCCTTCTCGATCGGCTCCGGGATTTTGCAAGCGCTCGTCATACCTAGAACTCCCTTCACTAGCGCGGGCGGTTTTTCCTGCAGCCGTTCCAGCGCCGCTTCGAAGTGTGATTTCAGGTCGATGCCGCGTTTGTTGAAGTACTCGGCGCGGACATTGCACACCGGGCATCTATCGCCTGTCACGGGCTGCCCGCACCTAGGGCAGGTCTTCGCGTACTCCGCTACCCCCCCGCACTTCTGACACTTCCTCGTGAAACCCACCGTCCCACATTTGGGACACTCCAGCCTCGCCACCTCAACGTATGTCTCTCCCTCCTTCGCTGCAGCTTTTACCAGACTGCGTGTCATCCCGCCGCGAAGGCCAACAGGGAAAAGTACATGAACGGGGGGCCTCATCATCCGAGGGTCTGCTTTCTCTGGTCTGCCCATCCTACACCCGATGCGCGTGGGGGCCTTCATCCTCACCGGGAAACCGGCCAGCGTCTGAATTATTTCCATCACATCCTTGGCGGAGCTCGACTGTAGCGTCTTCTCAAGTTTATCTCTAGTCAGGCGCCGGCCCTCAAACAGTCCCAAACATCTACAGAGCGGGAGAGCATGTTCTCCTATGAAGACGCGTACGTTCTCCACGTGGTGGGGTACACCCAGTTCCTCTAACACACGTTTTGGGGTTTGGTTCAATACTAGGCGGAGCCCCCTGAGCTCCTCTCCCTCGAACTCGGGCTCTGCTCCGGCCAACCAATTGCCCAGCTCCCTCAGCTCCTCCACATTGATGTCGTGATATGGGTAAGTGTAAGCTGGGTGGAGCGGAACCCCCAGCTTCTCAGAAATCCTTATCGCCAAGGCTGGGTTCGGCCGGGGGTAAGGTGGCGAGAGATACGGAGTCAGGTCTTGATTAAATTTTTTATTCGCAAGCGCTCGCTCGACCTCTTGGGCCCACCACTCCTCGCAATACCCGGCGGGCATCAGTGGGTGGTTGTTCTCTAGAAACTCTCCGAAGCCGACGAGGATGTCTCCTAGAAACAAAATTTCGGTCACTTTGTCTCTGAGCTCTAGGGCTTGCTCCACGGAGCTGACTTGGACTACCGACCCATCCCTAAGTTTCACTGTTGGTCCCTCGATTAGATCAACTGGTGTCGTCGCTCCGCCCTTTCCCGGTCTCTCTGTCTTGAGCTGGGTGCCGACTGCTATGAAATCGCCACATAAAACCATAGTTGCGGGGTGCACACCCACTGCAGCTATCCCGGTATTTCTCGCCCTCCCGTAGCGAAGTCGGAACCCTCCCTCACGTCCCCGATGCCCCTTCGTCCCCGGGTGGGAGAAAACTGGCCTGCCAGCGATCACCTCGCCAAGGTACGTCTCTCCCTTGGGGAAAACCGGCGCGGCCTCGTTCGCTGCCGGGGTCTTCGAAATCAGATCGGAGAGCCACCCCCAACCGTCGATGTTGAGCTTGTTCACATGCTTTAAAATCTTGGGGGCCTTCTGCATCACCCCCTCGATCATCGCCAAGACCGCCCCGCCCCTGACGAAGTTATGACCAATTCGTTCGAGGTCTCTAAACGCCGTGACTTGGATGTCCCTTTCAGTTGGCTCGCCGGTTATCTCCACTGGAAGGTTCCGTACAGCGGTTCGGATGTCCTCTGGCGGTGGCGCGTATTGCTCGTGGGCGATACTTGTGCGGTAGATTTCGACCTCCTCCACAAACCTCTCAACCTCCCTCTCCTCCGGCTTGTATGGGTTCAGATACAACCGCCGCCGCACAAAATCTCCCGCAAGCACAGCCAGGGCAGCCGCAGTCCCGCCTGCCGCCCTAATCGGGCTCGCGAAATACATGGCGAGATACGGGCTCCCATCTAAATTTTTTCTTATCTCAACATGGGTTATCCCCTCAAGTGGCGCCACCACGATCCCTTCCGTCAATACCCCCAACGCCGTTCGGATGGCCTGCTCCGCCGCCCCTTGTTCGCTGAATTTGCCGAATTTTCCATCTACGATCATCTCAACTAACTTTAGCGCCACTTCCTCACGAGGCATCTCTTTTTCAAGCTCATGGATTACATCAGCGACGCCTGGTGGTCCTACTAGCTTCTCCACTCTGGCAGCAAGGTCCCCTGCACGGGGGATCTCCGGCTCGAGTTCGGGGTCTATGCCAAGAGAACGGGCTTTTTTAGCTATTTCGTAGATTTCGTCTATTTTTCGGTCCAGTTCACTGAAATATGCTTGCATCTCTTTGCTCTCGACCGTCAACTGACCACCGCCTCCGCTATGTTTTTAAAAACAAAATCTGGGGCCATCTCGGTATTCTTGGCTCGATCAGCTTCCCTCTTGGTGCACGCGCCGCTCAGCACAAGTATTGTCCTCAGCCCCATTTTTTTGCCGACCCTGATATCGGTATCAAGACGATCGCCAACTATCGCTGTTTCGCTTGGCTTGGTGCCTAGTAACTCAAGCGCGATTTCTATCATGTATGGAGACGGTTTGCCTATCACCAAGCTCGGGTTCCGCCCCGAACAGCCCGCAAGTGCACCTACGGTAGCCCCAGCACCCGGGGAGAGCCCGCGCTCGGTTGGGTAAGTGGCATCAGCGTTGGTAGCTATGAACTCAGCCCCAGCCAAAAGCGCGCGCAGCCCGCCCGCAATCTTGCCATAGTTAATTGTCCGATCTAGCCCAACCACCACATGTGTCGCCTTTTCGGGTTTTTTTATTGGGACGAGGTTGAGGCCCGCCCGCTTTAGCTCGGACCGCAGCCCATTCTCGCCCACCACGTAAATTCTCGCGTGGGGTGTGTGTTTTTGTAGATAAATCGCGGTCGCATATCCTGATGTCACTATTTCATGTTCGCGGGCGGGAATCCCCATCCGTGCCAATTTACGAACATACGCAGCGCGAGTGCTGGCTGAATTATTCGTGGAAAAAACTAGTTTCTTGCCGCTGTCCCGAAGCCTTTTTACCGCCCTCGCCGCCGCCCTCACTGGCCTGTCACCGCGGTAGATGACGCCATCCATGTCCAAGATAACGGCCGATATCCCCTCGAAAGCTGTCATTGATTTACGCAAATGATATCACCTTTGTCTGGTGGGTTTGTAGATCCAAGACTGAGACGATGCCTGGGGTTGGCCTTACGCCGAGCTGCTGCATGTAACGCGTCCTCTCCTGAAAAGTGCCCGAATTGACCACCGAAACGTCGCGGTAGCGCTCGTAACCCCAAACGTGGATGTGGCCACAGTGAAAGACATCAGGCACGTCCTCTATTACCAGATAATCCTGTTGCTCGGGGGACATAGCTGTACGGCCACCATATATCGGGGCGAGGTGCCGCTTCTGCAGGAGTCTAATCATCGGTGGTGTGGATTTCTGACGGTTGAGCCCTGGCATGGTCGCTATGATGTCGTCGAAACTCCTGCCGTGGTAAACTAAAAAGCTGACCCCATGGAGGGAGAGCCAAACTGGATTCCCAACCATTACTGAATTTAATTCGTAAAGCCCCCCCGCTACGCGCTCGGAAATCGCGGGCTGTGGCTCGGATGGACGCACGGCATCGTGATTGCCGGGTGCTATGATGATGGTAATGTGTTCTGGAACCTGGGACAGGAGCTTGGCAGCGGTGTCGTATTGTTTATAGATATCGTTTATCAACAGTTCCTTTTCTTGCTGTGGATACACACCAATCCCGTCGACAATGTCGCCCGCGATCACGAGGTATTTGACCTTGCTCGCAAGTTCTTGTTGCCCTACGCCATCTTCCTCACCGCGCAGCCATTTGACAAATTTTAAAAACATGTCTTCCACAAACATCTCACTTCCCACGTGCAAATCTGAGATCAGCGCAGCGCAAACTGGATCCTCCGCCCGGTGCAACTCGTGCCTAACCGGTAAATCTGGCCAAATTATGTCTCTCACGAAAAGCCGCGGGCCTCTGTCGCCGCTCCGTAAAGACGCGACTACCCCAATTACCTCGTCCGGAACTACCTCCGCCGCCTTCTGCATGAGCGCTTTACTGCCTTTAAACACAAATGCTGATATCCTGCCAGTTGGATCCTCCAGTTCTATCATCACGTTCCCGGCCGAGGACTCGCGTTTCTGCGACACCATCCCAATCACCTTTACCAGTCTTCCGTCGGCAAGGTTCCCCAGACTGCTTATCGGAACCGCATCATACAGGTCTTCCCGTTTTTGTAGCATGCGGCTGAGTCGCTCATACCTGTCCTTAAAAAGTCCTACGAAATCCTTCAGTTCCCCCTCACTGTAGCTTTTTCCGGTGATGTCCTTTAGAACTCTAATACGAGATTCATGCTCAGCGGCCGCAGGTTTGAATTTAACATGGGCGAGTTCTGGGAGTCGTTTTTCCACCTCGCTGGGCTCGGGCTTGACTTCGACAGGTGGTGCGGGGGGCTGTACCTGAGGCAACTGTCCCTGTTGTCCTCTGACGCCGCCCTCTAGTACTTTTGTGATGAAATCCGCTGTTATCATGAACGGCCTGCCTTCCGTTTCCCTCAGCGCTAAAAGAACTTGATTCGCTACCGCATCCACATCCTCGCGCCCACGCAACACCTCAAGTGCTCCCTTCGTCAGCTGCATATCCGCGTCCATGAATTTTCGAACCAGCGCTCTCTCATCCATAAAAATACCTACGCAAGTGTAAGCTGACGAGGAAGCGCCAGCACGTCGATAGCACTTATATAGTAATCACCCTGCATCGCTGCTCTCGCTTGGGTTGGATGGATATTCAGCTTGATCTCCTTGGTTCTACCATAACGTCCTTTGTTGACTATCCGCGCGCTTATGATGCCAAGCATGTCCAACTCGGAAACTAGATCGCTCACACGGCGCTGCGTCAACATCTCCAGTCCGTTATGCCGACACAGCTCCTGATAGAGCCCATACACTTCCCCACTTACTACCCTGCGAGGGGTCCTCTCCATCAATAGCACGATGCTGTATAGCACCAACTTCGACTGCGTGGGCAGCGTCTTGATTACCTCGACCATGCTATCTTGTTCTATCTTTTCGTACGCGTATCTGACGTGGTCGACCGTGACGACATCTGCTCCCATACGCTCTGCAAGTTCCCCCGAAACACGGAGTAGGTCCAAGGCCCGCCTGGCATCGCCGTGCTCCCTTGCCGCGTGAGCCGCGCAGAGCTGGATCACACCATTGCCGAGGGCGCCCTCAACAAAACTTATCTCGGCCCTCTTTTCCAGGATGTCCTTGAGTTGGAGCCCGTTGTAAGTTGGGAATACCAGCTCCTCCTCGCTCAAGCTGCTTCTGACGCGTGGGTCTAGGTACTCCATAAAATTTGTGTCATTCGAAATGCCAACGATCGTGACCTTTGCGTTCTTCAGATCTGAGTTCATCCGCGTTAGATTGTAGAGAACCTCATCACCGCTTTTTTGCACCAACTTGTCGATTTCGTCCAGTATTATCACCGCGAGCTGTCGTTCCTGATCCAGTGCTACGAAGAAACTGCGGTACACTTCATCCGTCGGCCAACCGGTCATCGGGACGCGCTCAGGCAGTCCGAGGGAGTTCAAATATTCCTTCCCGCGGCCGTTCTTGAGCTTCTTCAGAAAAGTGTCTGAAAGTGTCGCGAGTATCCGATACTGGGTGTTCACCACCTCACAGTTCAGGTAAATTACCTCAACCTTTAGGGGCGCGCGGTCGCTGACGCGTTCGAGTTCCTTCGCCACGTACTTCACGCTGGCAGTTTTGCCTGTCCCCGTCTTGCCGTATATGAAAATATTCGACGGGGTCTCCCCTCGTAACGGCGCTGCAAGTATCCGCGCGAGCTGGTGGATCTGCTCATCCCTGTGTGGCAGTTCCTCAGGTGTGTAGCTTGGGCGCAGGTACTCTCGGTTTTTGAATATCGGCCTCGTCTCCAGCAGCATGCCGAATAGGCCCTCCGAGCTCATTTTTCTCCACCTCCTCTCCAGCCTCTTCAAATGACTCGCTCAGCCTTTGGGTCCAATTCTCGACCACACTTGCCAAGCGATTGATTAGGAAATGTTCCTCAAGGGGTAGGCTCTTGCCCTCGGGTGAAAGCGCCAGCCGGACAAGTTTGGGGAGCCTGATCTCCAGCAGCGCCAAGGTTTGAGCCTTTAATTCCTCCGCTTTTTCGAAATCACCTGCCGCCCGCAAAGTTGAGATATTGCGCGCTACCTCCGAGTAAAAATCCTCTGAAAGCGGGGCAAGCTCTATGCTACGCTCCTCCGCGAGAATCTGCCTCCGAAGCTCTGAAATCGGTGGTTTTTGAACTGGTGCTGCTATCCCATGACGCTCGAGGACGGTCGCATCCCATGCCCAGAGTTCCACCTCGTCCCCGGCCTCAAACGGCCCCAATTTCCTATTGATCAGCTTCAGCTCTGGCATGTCCAACAAAACGCGAATGTTTTTTTTCATGTTACTTCACCGCCCGACTGACTGTTTCTGGAGTTGGTGAGTAAAGGTGGCCCCTCTTTTTCTCCTCCTCGATCATCCAGTCCACAAAACTTTCCCTGATCCCCTCGGCCCCCGCCTTCGATCTTATCTTCTCGATAGGCACTGCCCCGCCGTACTGCGCCTCCAGCTCTTTTATGATCTCAAGCACTCGCTGGTGCTTCTCGCGCTGGGACTTGGATATCCCAGTCATGAGGATGTCTATGTCCATCACGCCCTTCTCTATGTCCATGCCGGCGTCTTGTAAACAAGTTTTTATGAGGCCTATCGCGCGATTTGCGTCCTCCACCGTCACGCGGTCGCTCAATCTCATCCTGGCATTCGCCTTCGCCAGCCGTATGAGCGCCTCCAGCTGTCTCACCGTGATCGGAAGCGGGGCCCCCCCACCGGCTGCGACCTTCCTCCAATCGACGAAGAAGTTCTCTATAACCTTCTGTGCCTCTTTGTCATCGAGCTTTGGGTCGATGTTCTTGCGCGCGTATATGATGATTTTGCGGAAGAAATCTGGGGCAAACGGTGCTTTCACCACTTTCTTCGGGGTCGTGTGCATCTGTAAAACATGCTGCGCCATTGAGCGGTCGTAATCGGGGTGCGGCTCGTCGCGCATTATGAGCACTAGGTCAAATCTGGACAGGAGGACTGGGTCCAATGCAAGTTGCTGCGCGGGGGGGATGTTTTTATCGAACCTGCCAAACTTCGGGTTGGTGGCCGCGAGGATCGCCGTGCGAGTGTTGAGCGTTGCGACGATGCCCGCCTTGGCGACGCTAATCGTTTGCTGTTCCATGCTTTCCAAAATTGCCGCTGCATCCTCTTGGCTCATCTTCTCAAACTCGTCGATGCTCGCCAACCCCCCATCGGCTATGACCAAGGCCCCGGCCTCAAGGGTCCACCCGCCGCCTATCTCATCTCTAACAGCTGCGGCCGTGTTGTGAACCAAAAAGCCATTCGCAATGAAAGAATGCGATCCTTCAATTGTCACGTCGTAGACGTATTCGTAGCTCGGGCGCACTGTCCGAATTTCCTTAATCCTCGCAGGCACCTGATTGAAAAATTTGATTGCCCTCTTCCGCCCTCGGATCTTCTCAAGCTTCTCCCTCTTCCTAGAAACCGAAAATCCTATGAGCTCAGCGAACCTATCGATGCTAGCATTTTGAGTTATAAAGATCCGGTACTGCGTTCCCGATTTGATAAGAGCACCGTCGCGTCTCGCGTATGTTCTGGGTTTCCTTTTCCAGAGGTATGCGGGTATGCCAAGTCTGAAGAGCAGGCTTTGAATCTGTTCGGCAAACTCCTTGTAAACAGTCGTGAGTTCTATTCCTCCTCTTTTCCGGTTTTTACATCTACGATCATAGACAGAACCATCCGTGTCAAAAAGGCCCCTGAGGTAAGCGATTGCCAATTCCCTGTTACAGGTGACTTCCCGGGGGATGTACAACTTCTCCGGTTTCTGGATGCCCAAACTCCTCGGCAACTTGAAAACCGCAAGATTGCCAAACCTGAAATCTGCCGCTCGCTCGTCTGAAGCTGGCGAGACCTCGACATCCTTTCCAAACAACTCTCTCACGAGTTTTGCGTATTTCTCTCCAAGATCGTTGTTTGAAAACCTAACTGCCACCGAGCGTCCCTTTAGTTTTGAGGAGAGTGAACCATCACCGGCCATTAGCCCTATGAAATATGCTAGCTCAGGTGAAAGCCTAGTCGGCAACTTAAAGTAACTTCCGCTCCGGAGCTGACATTTTAGCTCCACTCCACTCAGAACCTCATCCAAATCCATCTCAAGATGCGAACAAACCTTTTGGAGTTCGGCTAGAGTCATTGTGCCCCGGACCTCATCATGCCGCCAGCGGTGGTACAGCTTGTCCTCGGGGATTTCCAAGACATTCGCTAGAGCTCTTTTGTCCTTTATCTTCGAAGATACCCTTGCGAAAATCTCTGACCTGTTCTTTATTCTAATGTTTCCCGGATAAAAGCGAACAACGGACGGGTAGCTCAGTTCCCACCCACCATAGTTTATTGGTAGAATGAGCACATCTTTTGTCGTGAGATCCTTCGCTTTTTTCCAGCCCCTTTCAGTCATTATTTTTGTTTCGGGCGTCACCTCTATTCGCTTCCCATACTGGGTGCGAACCTCGATCATTTCAGGGGGGCTCGGTATTTTCCATAGGAATGTTACAGCATCCTCTCCGCCATTGAACTGAGGGATTGCTTTCACTCTCAAGGCCGTGATCTCAGGAACTGGCCGTCCCCCAAAGTGATTTTCAACAAGGTCAGAAATTGGAACCAAGCCGTTTTGAATCCAGATTAGGGAGTTTGGAGCAACGCAAAGCCCGGCGCCCGTCGCCTTCATGCCTGAGGTGTAAAGGCCTCTGGGAGCAACATTCGCCACCCATTTCAGGATTTGGCTTTTCGCTGTGCCGGGATCGCCACTCATTAAAATATGGGTATCGCCGCGAATCCTAGTCCCATCATCCAATTCGATGGGGTTGCACCCGAAGAGCTGAAGCGCTATCGCCTCTTTTATCGTTCCATACCCATGAATCGCGGGAGCCACCGACTGGATGATTTTGTTCCCTATCCACGGGTCCTTAGCCAGCTCCTTGATTTTTTCCTCGTCCTCCGGCGTCAGCTCGGCCTCCTCAACTCCCTTATGTAGGACCTCTATATGGCTCACAAACAGTATCTTGCGAAATGTCGTCTTTCGCTCCCGCTGTTGCCTCTCCTGAAACACGCGCAGCACCCCAGTTAACGTCACGTGATTTCCGGGCACCGCCTTGTCGACAAAATCGTCCCTGATTATCCCGTCCAGCCTTCTCGGCATTCTCCCTCCGCGTAATTTTTCGGGGGGTTCTTGTAGTTGGATGCTCTGCCAGTCGCGGAAAACCGTGCTCTCTACCACGAGATCGAATGGACCCTTTTTCCTACAATTGGGGTTATCGCAGGCAAGAGGCTCTCTGAAAAACTCGCTCACTTGCGGTACCCTGATCTCCTCGCCACACCTGCGGCATTTAAACACGGCCTCCTTCGCCTCGGGCTTCACCTCACCTGCCCGGGTCATTATGCCCTCAACTTGGATGAACTTGCTCACATGCTCGGAGCGGATGCTGCGAATTTCGAGCGTGCTGTCGAGTCCCTTGACGCGGAGACGCATACCCGGAATTTTGGTTATTCCCTCAAGCACGGTATCCGCAGCCTCAAAAAATCCTCCTGGGGCATCGAGCAGTTCCTTCGCCAGCTCCTTGTCAGATTCAAGCAGCTTTTCGAACTCGATTACGAGCGACTTTTGCCCGGCTGCCGTTACCCTGCGAAGCTCCTTGAGCACCTCTTTCCCGTGGAGGAACTTCTCTAACTTCTCGTTCAGCTTAGGGTCCAAGCGATCTCACCTCTATCAGCACAGCCTTGAGAAAGATGCTGGTTTTGTATAAAGAGAGCGCTGTGAAAATTTTGAACTTTAATTTTAAAAATCGAGAAATTTTTGAACTCAATCTACTTACTCTTGGCGCAATGTTTTTCATCGAGGGGAAGAAATAACCCACAAGGAGCCGACGTGAATTTAACGCTTTGATTGCCGATATCAATGGGCTGCCCCCCTCATTAAAACTAAACAAGCGTTTTTCTTGCCTGTTTTGGGGAGGGGTCTCCGAAAGTATTCCCGATTATGTTTTAGTGCTTTTTGACAGTTTCTTTTAAAAATAAACCTTAAAATGCGTATTTTTTCGAAAATAGGAGATAAATCCTTCGGTTCGAGTGGAAACACAAGAAAACAGTGGAAATATAGGTCTAAAACTTTGAGCGTGGGTTTAAGCTTCAAATTTAAAATTTCGAGGTGGGAAGACCCCTCCTTTCAGGAAGAGGATAAGAATTGCTGAATACTTTCACTGCCGCCCTAAATGGTAACTCGGGCTAAAACACGTCTCCGAGACAATTTGGGGGGATTTTGTCGATTGCTTATAAAGAGTAGTTTCGGGGGGTGTCCCAAAGCCGTATAACCCGCGGGCGGATATTCACTGCTGAAATAGGGAGGGGCCATCCCGAATTCACGCCTGTGGAGATCAAGACCTTCGTAACCCAACCGCGTGGGGCTACAAGTGCTGGCAGCGTTTCCGTGGGCTGGGGATCGAGTCTAATCGTTGAAGCAGGACCCTAGAGTACCCAAAAAAGGGGAAAAGCTTCCGCAAAACGCTCCCCGAGCAGAGGCGATGAGGAAGTAACGCGGAGGAGAAGTGGAAGCCCCTTGGAAAAGAGAGGGGAGAAGGTCACAATTTCGAAACAAGGTCCGAGGCGGGCTACCGTATCTTTATGTACTCGTAGGCTTGCGTGGCTGATTCAAAACAGTAGTGAACCCGCTGATAATCGCGTCTAAACTCAGCTACTTCAGCCGCCACCCGCTTTGGCTCCTCTCCATCGATGATGACTCGCTTGATGAACTCGGCTATCTCTTCCATCTCGCGCTCCTTCATCCCGAGCCGCGTTACCTCTTGTGTTCCCAACCTCAGGCCGCCTGGATTCCTGAAGTGCCTTCCCTCCCTCGGGTCCCAAGGCAAGAGCTCCCGATTGAGTATCACGTTGGCTTGCTCAAGTTTTTGCTCGAGCGTCCCCCCATCTCCGTACTTGGTGATGGTTTCTACGGCGAGAGTATGTGAAGCAGTGAAACCCTGATCTGGGCACAAGACGTTCAAGCCCCGGTCATAAAGCGCCTTCCCGAGGGCCTTCGCGTTTTTCACCACTTGGGCCTGGTACTCCTTCCCGAACTCCAGCATCTCCGCGAGGGCCACAGCAAGACCCGCCACGGCGTGCAGGTGGTGGTTGCTCACCATGCTTGGGAACACTCCCCGGTTGATTGGGTCCGCCAGCTCCTTTTTGCATAAAATCATCCCGTGCTGGGGACCAGGGAGGGTCTTGTGGGTGCTACAGGTCACCACCTCGGCGCCCTCGCGCAGGGGATCTTGGAACTGGCCGCCCCCGATCAGGCCGATAACGTGGGCGGCGTCGTACGCTACGTACGCGCCGTGCTCCTTGGCCACCTCGCTTAGCTCCTTGACTGGGTGCGGAAACAAAAATAAGCTCCCCCCGAAGGTCACGAGCTTCGGCTTTACCTCAGCTATTCGCTTGGCAGCCGCGTCGACATCGATGTTCATGCGCTTCTCATCAAATGGAAAATACTCAATCTCCAAACCATGGACAGCGCCGGCCGCTCCCCCGAACTTCTTCTTCCCCATGGTGATGTGTCCCCCAGCGGCTATGGAAAGGCACATCATGGTGTCCCCGGGGTCTGTCAGTGCTGTGTACATAGCTAGGTTAGCGACTGCTCCTGAAACCGGCTGGACGTTCACGTGCTCCGCCTTGAAGAGCTCACGCGCCAGCTCCATCGCAAGTAGCTCGACTTGGTCGATATAGACACACCCGGCGTAGACACGTTCGCCAGGCCAACCTTCGGCGTAGCGATGTTGGAAATCGCAAATCATCGCCTCCCTCACGGCCGGGCTCGTCACATTTTCACTCGCTATCAAAGGCAGGGTCTTCCTAAACCACTCGTGATGCTTCTGTAATAGCCCCAACGTCCGGTCATATGCTTCCCTAGGGCGCATCACGTTCACCTCAACAGCTTTGTTATATCTCTATGTCCATGCATTAAGTTTAAAGATATTAGAAACCGCCGAATCATGTCCATCCCCTTCCTTCCATCGTGTCGAGCAGACGGGTTGCTGCTAGAGCCAAAGCGGCTTTTCCATGCGTGCTTTTCGCTCATGCCAACAAGGCGCACGATTTTCTCATCTAGTATCATACACCCAACTTCAGATTTTTATTCGTCCAGACTTACGTGGGCGCTCCGAGACCTTAATCGCTTCCTCGGGATCCTTTAACATGTGCCCGGTTGCTACGCATACTATAGACTCGTCCCGTTTGATGGCGCTTTTGCGCACGAGTTTTTTGAGCCCGGCGATCGTGGACGCGCTGGCGGGTTCCACTCCAATTCCCTCCAAGCGAGCCATTAACTTCTGGGCCTTGATTATCTCTTGATCACTGACCGACTCCGCCGTTCCCTTCGAAGCCCGGATCGCCCGAATGGCCTTGGGGCCGTTCACAGGGTTGCCTATGCGAATCGCGGTGGCTATAGTTTCTGGTCTCTCCACAGGCTCAAATTTATCTGCCCCGCGCTTGATCGCGTCGACTATCGGCTTTGCGCCCTCGGCCTGAATTCCCGTCATCTTCGGTATGCCCCGCGTCAACCCGACCGCATCGAATTCGAAGAATCCCTTGTAGATCGCCCAGATGTTGGCGCAGTTCCCCATCGGCACCACCACCCGGTCCGGTACCTCCCATCCCAGCTGGTCCGCTATCTCAAACCCGATGGACTTCTGGCCTTGAAGCCTGAACGGGTTCAGCGAGTTCAGGAGGTAGATGTCCTTCCGCGCTTCGCACAGCTTCCGCACCATGTCCAAAGCCTCGTCGAAATTTCCTCTCACCGCCACCGCCTGCGCACCGTAAACCAGCGTCTGGGCCAGCTTTCCCAGCGCCACCTTCCCTCTGGGGAGCAGGACCACGCAGCGCAGCCCCGCCTTTGCAGCGTATGCCGCTAGGGAGGCAGAGGTGTTGCCGGTCGAGGCGCATGCCACGGTCTTCGCGCCGAACTCGAGCGCCTTCGTGATGCCAACCGTCATCCCCCGATCCTTGAAAGACCCCGTGGGGTTCGCCCCCTCAAATTTCACGTAGAGCTCACGGACGCCGACCTCCTTGGCGAGGCGATCGCATCGGTAAAGGGGTGTCCCGCCCTCGCCCAAGCTGACGATCTTCGACTCATCTAAAATCGGCATAAAAGCGCGGTACTTCCAGACGCTTGGCTGGTCGGTTTTCAGACGTTTGCGGTCCAGCTTGCGCTTCAGCTCGCTCGGCTCAAATTCTACCTCGAGCAGGCCCTCACATTTTGGGCAGGTGTAGAATCTCTCGTGAATCTTGAACCTGCTGCCGCACTCGATACACTCCAGCCGCAAGTTCAGCCCCCAAGCGTTCTGTGGATGTCTATCAAGTCACCAAGCAATGAGCTGGAAGTTTCCTTAGGACCCGCACCAAATCCGGCAATTGAGATTTCGCGCGCCAAGTCGAGTTCAAATGTCACCGCGTTCAGGGTCCCCCCGACGGCAAGCGGGTGCCCGAGCGGGACGAGCTTCGGCCCCACCTCGAGAGAGCCGCGCCTCGCGATGCCGACGAGCTTTATCGTCTGCCCTGCCTCCTGGGCTAGTCTGATCGCTTCCGGCCCAATCCGCGTGATGCCAGTTCTTCTAACGTCTCCAAGCTTCGCGTTCATGCCCAACAGAGAATCTGCTAGGATTACGAGCTTGCAAGCGGTGTCGATGCCCTCAAGGTCAAGAGTCGGGTCTTTCTCGGCTATCCCTAGCTCCTGGGCTTCCCTGAGTACGATCTCAAATGGAGCGCCCTCTGTGGTCATGCGCGTCAAGATGTAATTCGTGGTTCCGTTGAGCACGCCCCGGATTTCGCGGATTTCGTTCCCAGCCAAGAGTTTCCTCGCGAGCTCTATCACGGGCACGGCTCCGCCCACCGAAGCCGAGTACCTGAACTCCACGCCGCACCGTTTTGCCAGCGAGTCGAGCTCCCTGAACGCCACCACGAGGGGCCCCTTGTTCGAGGTTATGACGTGCTTTCCGGCCCGCATCGCCCGCTTGATGTGGGTCAGCCCGGGCTCCCCTGTTTTGATGTTTGTGGGCGTGAGCTCGTAAACAACGTCCGCCTCGACATCTTCAATCACCTTGATGGCTAACTTGCCACGCTTTCCACCTTTTGCCGCGGCCACCGTTCCCTTCTTCTCAGCGGCCTCGAGAAGTCTCGCCAGATCGAGCCCCTTTTCATCCACCACCGCTCCAAATTCGTCCACAGCCGCGACCACACGGGGGATCAACCCATAGCTCCTGTGGAGGAAGCTGGCCTTTTGGATGAACGCGCGGCTGAGGCCCCTGCCCAAGTTTCCAAACCCGACCAGCACTACCCGCATCAGACCCCCCCGAGGGATGTTATCATGAGGAGCTTTTTTCTGTCGGCGATTCGCTGGAGCTTGGAAATTGCTAGGTTCGCGCGCTTCTCGTCGGCGGCCGTAATCGTCATCCTGGCCGAGGATTCCTTGCCCGGAGCGCCCATCGCGAGGCTCAGGTCGGAGACCATCACATCTTTGACAGCGTTTAAGCGGTCGATTGTGTCCCGGATATCTGTGTGGATGATGTGGCCTACCAGCAAGACTGTGGTCCTCACGGCGCCCTCACGCTCCCCAAGCTGGGTAACCCGAATTCCCCTCGACCGGAGTGCCGCCAGGATTCGATTGAGCCTGGCCCGATCGCCGATTTCGAATATCAGCATGACCGGGAGCCTACCGAGCGGGGTCTTTCGCTCGCGCTGGTGCATGATGCTCTGAATATTTCCCCCGAATCGCGAGATTGGCTCGAGCGCTCTCAGGAGCTGCCCGGGGACGTCTTCGAGCTCCATCACAATTTTTACTCGCATCGCCTCATCCTCGCCTAAGCACCTGAAAACCTTTGCCGGGAGGGGTGATAATGGTTTCGCATCCCAATCCTGCTCGCTCGAAAGCTTCCTTCATCGCCCCGGCAACCGCCTCGGCATCGCCGTCTGGCTCCAAAATCGCAAACACGCTCGGCCCGGATCCAGCCATCGCTGCACCGAGGGCTCCAGCCTCCAGCGCGGCCCACTTAACATCGAAAAATCCTGGGATTAGGGGCGCTCGAGCAAGCTCTGCTATGCTGTCCACCATACACTTCCCGAACAGCTTCAGGTCCCCGGCATTCAGCGCTGCCACCATGGTGCTGGCCTTTGCCACATTTGCCACCGCGTCTTTCAACATCACCTCTTGAGGAAGGACTTTTCTTCCCAATGCTGTAGGCAGCTCCAGCGCGGGTTGCGCGACGACTACTTTCATCGGGGGCGGGTCGAGTCTGAAAAATTGTAGCGGTTTTGTAGAAGTCACGATCGTAAAGCCGCCTACCAGCGCGGGTGTCACATTGTCGTAGTGGATGGTCCCAGCGATTTTTTCCTCTGCCCGCGCTGCCGCCTCAATCAATTGCTCTGCTGAGAGCTTGCCCCCGAAGAGCTCATTCACGGCTCCTGCCCCGGCCACCGCACTGGCGCTGCTGCTACCGATGCCGCCGCCGGGTTTTACCCCCTTCTGGATTTTGAGCTTCACCCCACCGGCGGCTCCAATTAACCTCAAGGCCTCGCTCGCTGCGATGCCCGCCGAGTTCTTACCGCTATCTTTTGAGATACCTTGGGCCCCGACCCCTTGTACTTCGAGAATCTCGACGCCGCCCTCCGATTTTTCCGCCTCGACAACGTCAAAGGGGTGCGAAAGCGCTAGCCCGAAGACATCGAAACCTGGCCCGAGATTTGCAATCGTGGCTGGGGCAGAAACTTTCACCATCTTAGACATGTGTTTTCCTCGTGGGGCCGATGTAAATATCCCCACTACATAACGGAAAGCCGTCTTGGGATCCTGACAATTACTCGATCCTTTTTTACCTCTATCGTTGCCCCCCGCTTGTCCACGGATGTGGGTATCGCCACCGTACAAAAGTAACCTTTATTCAGTTTGGGAGCCACGGCATAAATTTCTACAGACTCGGGGTAGAACTTTATTTCGACATTCTCCTTGCTTTCCACTCCTTCGGCATTTAGTGTTATCGTCACTTCTTTGATGTCAACAGATACATTGTACCCGGGTATCACTTTTTCCTCAACTTCTGGGGGTGCTACCTTTTCCGGAACCTCCGCTGGTTTTTCTATGAGGAGTTTTTCTTTTTGCATTTTGGCTATCGGAATGATTTCTTTCTTTTCTAGCGGCACTTTTTCCCACTTGCCGCTTGGGCCAAAGCGCCTCATTTCTATCTTTGGAGGGTTTATCCCGTCGCTGGAGAAAGAGATGCTGAATCCACCTCTTCTTTCCACTTTGCCCGGCTTTCTGATCACAAATTCTGGGAATTTTTCTTCTCTCATCTGTCTTTTTGGTATTTCAAATTCCTTCTCTATATCCTCGAAGTCCTTGAAAAACTGTTTCATCATTCGCTTGAGGAACTCATCGAATGGATCGTGCGCCATTTTTATCTGCCCACTATGAATTTCACCAAACTCCTATAAATTTAAAGCGTTCAACGTTTGGCTATAACTGAAGAAGCGCTGGTCGCGCAAGGAGCTGTCCAAAACAGTCGGATGCTATTCCTCCAGCTCTTCTCCCAGCTCTTCTTTGGATAACGTGCACTCACCGCCTGAGTAGAAGTCGCACTCGGGACAGCACTCGTTGGGATGATCGCACTCCTCGTAAAAGTAACAATTAGAACAGCACTTGGGCATGAGGTACCTCCAAATTTTCGTAAAAGAGTGATAATTCATTGGATATTTAAAGTTTTCGTGCTAAATTTTGCGCCCTAAATAATGGTTGCTTGGCGCATCCTGGTGAAAATTGTCAAAATTATCATCTAAGCGTCTGGAATGTGCCTGTATTCTGCGTTTTGGTTAAAAATATGGAAAAACCTGAAAAAGAAAGCTTTTTAAGGGGGTTAAATCAAGTATAAAGTGCGCCGAGAGGGTAAACCGGAAGGGCAACTAGAGTCGATCCTGGTGGATCCCACTGGTAGGGACCTCGCGAGCAGGCCAGCTTGTAGGGGTCCTGAACAGCAGGCTGTCGGGGACGATTCGAACGCTCTCAAGTGGTTGCGGCGTGGAGAACTCGTAAGGGAACTCCGCACGATCCGTGATGGGTCGGAGCGACGTGGTTCGGCGGGCTGCCCAAAAGGCGGTTCGGGCGGGCTACGTCGACCGTGGTCACTGAGTTGCTTGGGGCCCTCATCTCGGCGCACTTTTCGACAAGGTTTTATCTTATCACGTGTGCATTTTTTTCGGTCCCGATGGCGAAGAAAAAGAAACTGTCACCCGAACGGAGGCTGAAAATCGTCCGCGAACAGATCCTATCGCCGAAAGCTATTGCCGAGCGTTTGCGGAAGAAACCTAAGAAATAACGTAACTGGTCACCTTTTCGGCAAACAGCAGACATCAGTACTCGCTTGGAGATAGCTTCTACCGAAGCTCATGAAATTCTCTCCATGTTTCTTACAGTTTTCTCCAATCGTCATGAGGATCGCGTGGTTCCTAGCCCCGAGCTCGGATTTGCTGCCGTAGGAGTTCTTCCGGACGACTACGCTCGGCCTCAGGGCCCGTTCGGCCTCGTTGTTGTTCCAGCCTACGCCTTCGACATCTAAGAACGTGAAGAGCCCCTCTCTGTGTTTTCTGAGAAGCTTGCAGATCCGCCTGCAATTTTTG
>JASEJC010000017.1 GCA_030016755.1 Candidatus Hodarchaeaceae archaeon
CAAGTATGCATCCACATCTTCTGAAAACCTATTTCCTGAGTAGCAGCGCCAAATTGCAATTCCACCGTGCAGCACGCCTTTCGGGAATACTCTGTATAAAGTTTCCACTACTGTATCCTGCGCTCTCGCGATTCTCCTGTGTCTCTCGCGCCTCATCCTCCGGTGTAGCGGAACTCTTTTTTCTTCCAATACGGCCCCAATTAATGATTAACCTAACTTATAAATAAATATAAGTTTGGTTGATTCCAAATTGGGAACAGGGCCGAGACCAGTTTGAGTTAGAATTTCGCCCCCCCGTTTTGCCACCAAATGGCCAGCGCCCGCAAGGTTCGAATCCCCTCCGGGCCCGCTTTTGCCCTCCATCAACCAGTACTCGCACCCAACCGGGTATAGACACCGACGGGCCTGCCATCATTTCAGGAGATTCATCAGTTGCACCGCATTTTTGTACATCTGAAAATTGTTGAACATTATGTAGACCTCACGGTGTTTTTTATCCAGCTTCCTAGCTTTCGATGCCAGATCTCTCAGCTCTGTTGACGAATATTCGTAGTTGTAATCATATTCGCGAGGGTTCAGCCCGTGCAAGCGGATGTAGGCGATCAGATGCTTCGAGAGCGGTTCCCGGCGCATGAGGTCGACCACATGAATTAGCTCGAGCTCCTCGCAAAGTTTCTGTATCTCTCCGGGGTGCTCTTCCCAATCGCCGCGGGGCTCCCACGCCAACGCAAGCTTACCACGGTCTATCTTTGATAAAAACTTGTGCATGTTCGTGATGTTTTCCGACGTACATTTGAAGTTGGGCGGGCACTGGATCACACAGACCTTCGCCTTGAGCGCGTCGCAGATTTCCTTGGTTCGGCGCCAAGCTTCGATGTTGTCGCGGGTCGGACGGAGCCATCCGTATTGTCTTCGCTTGAGCTCCTCCGGCTTCAAGCCCGCGCGCCGCCAAGTGGGGCTGGTGGGCAAATGAGTAATCGCCTGCCACGCTTTGATCGAAAACTCGAATCCCTTTGGTGCCTCGGCCCGCCACCGCTCGGCAGTTTTGACCATAGGTAGCTTATAGAATGTTTGCTGCACTTCAACGAGCGAGAATTTTTTCGTGTAAGATTTGAGGCCGCCTTTGAAGAACCCCCATCCGCAACAGCCAACTTTTATCATTTCGCGCTAGACTCCTCTGGCTTGCAATCGCTCCTCTGCTTTCAGGGTCTTGATGTCTATCCCTCGCATCGCTTGGGGCAGGCCCTTGCATGCCTCGAGCACTACCTGGGGGTCGTCATAGTGTCTCGTCGCTTCCACGATTGCCCGTGCCATCTTTGAAGGATCACTCGACTTGAATATCCCAGAACCCACAAAAACACCGTCTACGCCCATCTGCATGACCATCGCTGAATCGGCCGGTGTCGCGATTCCGCCCGCGCAGAACCACACAACGGGCAAGCGCTGCAGCTTAGCAGTCTCCTCCACGAGCTCAACGGGCACCCGGTACTCCCGCGCCTTCGCCTCAAGTCCGTCGCGCCCGAGCTCGGCCAGCTCCGCTATCTGGCGCTTGGTGAGCTTTATGTGTCTGACCGCCTCAACGATATTTCCGGTGCCAGCTTCACCTTTCGTGCGAATCATTGCCGCTCCCTCATTTATTCGCCGCAGAGCCTCACCCAAATCGCGGGCGCCACAGACAAACGGTACTTTGAATTTATGTTTGTCCACGTGCGCTTCTTCGTCTGCAACAGTAAGAACTTCCGACTCATCTATCATATCCACACCCAGCGCCTCGAGCACCTGAGCCTCGGCGAAGTGGCCGATCCTGCACTTTGCCATAACCGGGATGGTGACGGCGTCCATAACCTGTTGGATCATCGCCGGGTCGGCCATGCGAGCGACACCGCCAGCTGCCCGGATGTCTGCCGGGACCGCTTGGAGGGCCATCACCGCAACTGCCCCGGCCTCCTCCGCTATGAGGGCCTGCTCGGGATTGGTGATATCCATGATCACTCCACCCTTTTGCATTTTAGCGAACCCGCGCTTCAGGCGCTCGGTGCCGAACTCGATAATTTTTTCCTCGGTTCTTCGCTGCAAGCTCCCACCAACTCATCTTTAATCGCATCCACCTAAAAAGGGAAATGGTGGCGCTGTGTTTTTGCGGCATGCTAAGGGTTGGCGAGCGAAGTGCGAGGTCTGCGGTAAGGAGGCCGAGGACATCTCCGCCACGCTAAAGGTATGCGCTCGATGCTTGCGCGAGCGCTTCGAGGACGCCAAGCCCTACATCGAGGCGGCCCACGCTAAAGTTAGGGGAAGCTACGGCTTGCCACCCAGAGCGCCCAAGGACCCAGAGGGGGTCCGATGCGGTGGGTGCGGAAATGACTGCCGCATCCCAGAGGGGGGGAAGGGGTTCTGTGGCGTGGTTGAAAATGTGCGGGGAAAACTCGTCCGCAAGTTCGGTACCCCCGAGCGTGGCCTGCTGACCTGGTACTACGACACCCTCCCCACGAACTGCGTGCCCGCCGAGTTCTGCGCCGGGTCGAGCGGCGCGGGCTATCCAAAATGGTGCCGGACCCCCCGCGGCGACATTGGCTGGAACAACCTCTCGATTTTCATGGGGAGCTGCACCTACAGCTGTTTCTTCTGCCAGAACTTCAGCTTCCGCGAGCTCACCGTTGAAGGAAAACCTACCATAAGCGCCGCAGAGCTAGCCGGGAAGGCCGACAAGAGCGTGGGTTGCGCCTGTTACTTTGGTGGCGACCCGGCCAGCCAGATGCCTTTCGTGACGACCTCAGCGAAACTCATGCGCGAGATCGCAGAGCAAGAAAAACGCCTCCTCCGCGTCTGCCTCGAGACGAACCTAAGCATGAGCTTATCCAGCCTGAAGGAGTTCGGGGAGTTGGCGATGGAGAGCGGCGGGGGAATCAAGGCGGACCTGAAGTGCTGGTCATCGGAAATTCTCTACGCGCTCTCGGGAATCGAGCACCGGGCGGCATACGATAACTTCAGGTGGCTTGGCAAACACCATCACAAGCGGCCAGAGGTCCCGTTTGCTAGGGCGAGCACGCTGTTGGTCCCCGGTTATGTGGATGATGGAGAAATTCGCTCCTTGGCCTCCTTCATCGCCGACCTTGACCCCACCATCCCCTACTCCCTGCTCGCCTTTCACCCGCTCTACTACATGGAGGACATGCCTTACACCACGCGGGAGGATGCCAAACGATTTGTGGAGATTTGCAAGAAAGAGGGGCTGCAAAAAGTCAGGGTGGGCAACCCCTGGCTGCTGTGTTAGATTTTTAACTGATGCTTGATAGATTTACATCGAGGCGCCAATCCGCCGGGGTCTGTCTCCTAACGAATCTGCCCACCAAAGCAGTAGCTCGTCATCCTTCGCCTCTCGCGCTTTGTTTTCAAAATTTTGCCTCGCGCTCGGGACGATGATCTTGTTGATGGTTAGCCTTGCCACTCAACCATTTCGCTGCCAAAAAAGTGTATTATAGAAGTTCAATGAAAGTTAGTTCGGTGATTGCATGGTCGTGCATATCGCCGAGTGTGTGCTGGGGGTCTTTGCGTTTGACGGCGAGGGAAAGATGCTCGCTTCGAAGCAGTTTCCGCGGGATCTGGTGGAAGTCGCAGACAGGCTCGCTAGCATCCAGATGGGCATACCCACAGCCGAGCATCGTGAGCTCATCAAGGACCTTTTGGAAGGCGGCCAGCGCAAGTTCACGCTGGAGTCGGAGGCGCTCGTGAACAGGCTTCAGGAGGAATTCGGAAAGGCGGAGTTCGAGCTTAGCATGCCGAACAGGGCGGGCTCAATCCTCAGGGGGAAGCTTTGGTACATTGCAAAGGAGGTTGGTTTCAAGGACGTGGATAAATTCGCCCGGGAGGTCAACTTCATCCTGACGCGCCGCAAGCTCCGCGCGGAGGCAGCGCAACGAGATAAGCTCATCATCCAGTCCACATGCATGCTTGATAATATAGACAAATTCACCAACGTCCTTGTCGGGCTGGTCCGGGAGTGGTACTCCATACACTTCCCAGAGCTCGATCGCTTGGTTCCCAATCATGAACTTTATTTGAAGCTCGTGCTCTCCCTAGGGCCGCGCGAACGGTTCACCTTGGAGGCACTCAAAGATGTCTCGGAGCTGCCGGAGGATAAGGCGAACAAAATCGTTGAGGCCGCTCAGAGTTCGCTCGGGGCGCAATTCGATGAAATCGATATCAGAGCGCTGCAGGATTGCATCAAAAAAATTTTAGACCTCTATGAGCTCAGAGGACTAGTGGCCGAGTACATCGACGGGTTGATGGCACAAATCGCCCCAAATCTCCGCACGGTGGTGGGCGGTTTGATCGGCGCTCGTCTGATCTCCATTGCGGGAGGATTGGAAAAGCTGTCT
The DNA here is from genome assembly GCA_030016755.1 of Candidatus Hodarchaeaceae archaeon. Lineage (GTDB taxonomy): Archaea > Hadarchaeota > Hadarchaeia > Hadarchaeales > Hadarchaeaceae > JASEJC01. The sequence goes on from JASEJC010000017.1 coordinate 4,377, forward strand.
CGCCTGCCTGCGAGCACGATCCAAGTGCTGGGTGCTGAGAAAGCCCTTTTCCGAGCGTTGAAAACGAGGGGAAGACCGCCCAAGCACGGTGTGATTTACCAGTATCCAGACGTGCGGGGGGCGCCGAGGCAGCAGCGAGGCAAAATCGCGCGGGCGCTATCCGGCAAGATATCGATTGCTGCGCGAGTCGACGCGATGTCGGGTGAGTTCGTTGGGGACAAGCTGGCCGCGGACCTCAGGGCGCGCATCACAGATATAATAACAAGAGGGGAAAAGGGAAAACTATGAAGGTAACGGAACACAAGCGCTTCGAGTCGGTCTACTGGGTCGAGCTTGATGATGGGACGCGGAAGCTCGCCACAGTTAACCTCGCTAGGGGATGCCAAGTGTATGGGGAGAGGCTCGTGGAGGTCCAAGGGGTGGAATACCGGCTCTGGGACCCCTACCGGAGCAAGCTCGCAGCCGCTATACTCAAGAATATCAAGGAGGTTCCGATAGGTCCGGGCAAACGTGTGCTTTATCTGGGCGCAGCGAGCGGCACCACCGCATCCCATGCGGCGGACCTCGTAGGGCAGGGCGGTTGCGTCTACTGCGTGGAGATCTCCTCTCGCCCGCTCCGCGACCTACTGGTGGTATGTGCCAAAAGGCCAAACATGGCGCCGATCTTGGCCGACGCCCGACATCCTTGCACCTACTGCGCGCTAGTGGAGAAAGTGGACGTAATCTATCAGGATGTCGCTCAGCCGGACCAGACTGATATCCTGCTGGCGAACGTGAATGCTTTTCTCGAAGAGGGCGGCCATGCGATACTCGCGCTAAAGGCCCGAAGCATCGACGTGACCAAGGAGCCTCGCGAAATCTTCAGGGACGAGATGGAAAAACTCGAAAAAGAAATGGAAATTATTGACGCGAAGATCCTGGACCCCTACGAGAAAGATCATGCCATGCTTGTGCTGCGGAAATGAGATATCGGTAATACCTGTTACCGGTATCCTCAACGCGTGGTCACCTCGCACCCTTGCTCAGTCACAATGACCGTGTGCTCTGCCTGCGCCACCTTTCCCTTGGCCCGCTCCGCCAGTACGTAATAGGGCCAGAGAGCTCCGACACCTGTGAGTTCGCGCAGCGTCAGCTCCAGCCTGAGCTTTGACATCCGCTTAGCCAACCACCGCTCTGCGAATGGGAGCCCGTCGTAATCGCGTTTGACGTCCCTCAGGAGCTCCCTGGACATGCGTAGCCTGGTAGGCACATCCCTCAAGTAGCGAAAGATGTAGGTCTTTTTTTGGTCTTCCACATATCCAGCCCCATCGGTGACGAAAGGCTCGAGCGCCACCACATCTCCCACGCTCAGCTTTTGTCCCGTTGTTTCCTTCACATTTGGGATCGTGAGGCCCGCGTGCAGGTCCCATCGGGCTAGGCTGTGCCCCGTGAGATTGCGGACTGGCTTCAGGCCCGCCGCGGTCGCCGTCTCCTCAACCACCCTCCCGATCTCACCCACATCAATTCCGGGCTTGATCGCGCCGATGGCCGCCTCAAGGGCTTTTTCGACCACCTGAACCATCTCCGCCTTCTCCCCGGTTGCGACCGTGAAAGCGGTGTCTGCAATGTACCCGTCAAGGTGAGCCCCGATGTCTACCTTCACCATGTCGCCCTCCTTGATGATGGTGTCGTCGTTTGCTGGAGGGCTATAGTGAGCAGAGACCTCGTTAACAGAGATGTTGCATGGGAAGGCCGGTTTTGCTCCCTTTTGAGCGATGAGCTCCTCCGCCTTCTCGGCAATCTCGAGTAGTGTGACCCCAGGTTTCACGAGGGGGCGTACCTGCTCGCGAACCTCGGCCAGCAGCTTCCCAGCCTTTCGGTACGCCTCGAGTTCCTCTTCGCTCAGCATCAACACACCTGACGAAAACTGTTTAATGTGAATGCTTAATTAATGTTGAGGTTCATGGACGACACCTTCCTCACCGAGGCGCAGGCGCGAGTGCTCGAGCTCCGGGCGAAGGGGCTAACGCAGGCCGAGATAGCGCGCAGGCTGATGACCTCCCGCGCCAACATCTGCATCCTCGAGCGCAGGGCCAAGGAAAACATCGCGCGAGCCGAGCGCACGCTCAAGCTCGCCGCAAAGCTCCGCGCCCCCGTCGTGCTGGAAGTCAAACAGGGCGACGACATCCTCGAGGTGCCGAAGCGGCTGTTCAAGGCCGCCGATAGAGCGAAAATCAAAGTCAGGATGGGAACCCCCGATATTGTAGCCAAAATCCGCGAGGGAGCGGGAGACAAGCTCCACGGGCGCTCGGCGACCAAGGGTTTTGATGTGGCGCTGACCGCGGAAGGCGAAATCCTTATCGCATGAACTTCTCGAGCCCCGTCTGCTTCTCTCGCTCGAACCGGAGATCCTCCTCCCTGTAGCCCAGGACCTCCATGATGCGCATCACCGCCGGCAGGACCTGATGCCCAACGTAGTACTCAGGATCGTACTCCTTCCCCTTGAAATCCTCCACAGGGACGGCGCGCTCGCTTATGCTCCCGGGCCCCTTGGTCTCGATGTAGGCAATCATCATCCCTGGCTCAACCTCGTAGCCAAGCTCCCGGAGGCGCTTCGCCGCGACCACATGGGGGCCGATTGCGCGGTAGCTCTCGATGGGCATCTTCAGCTGGGTGTAGATCACAAGGTCGTCTAGGTCCACGCGACCTTCGAGCACATCGCGGGTAGTCTTGCGTATGATTTCAGCCGCCTTTTCCGGCAAGCCGTCTTTGAGGATGGCCTTAAGCACCTCCTCCTGGGTCCGCTTAGCAAGCGCCGCCCAGTCGCGACGGACGAACTCTAGGCCCTTGACGACCATCCGGCCCTCCTCGTCTATCATGGCATAGCGCTTCTTGGTGATGAACACGCCGCGCGGATAAAATCCTTCGAGTTCAAGTTCAATTATGCCAGGCAGGCTCTCGTTTACCTGCTTTAGAAATCTCATCGCGTCCTCCTGGCTTTTGCCGTCCAGCTTACAGTGCAGCGAATCGGTGTCGCCGTACACCACCTCGAGCCCGAAATCCCTCGCCATGTCGATTGTCTTGTGTATGTAGTGACGACCGAAGCTCGTGACGCTCTCGGCGCACTGCTTGAAGTACCACCGAGCCCTAGGATAACCCATCATCCCGTAGAATGAGTTCGCCACGATCTTCAAGGCCCACTGCCGGGCGTCGAGCGAGCGGTACTCCTTGGTTTCCCGTTTGTGGTGTTTGAGTTCTTCTTTGAGCTTCGCCCGTGCCTCAATAAGCCGTTCGAGAGTCGCCGGGATGAAACCCTTTTGCTTTTTGCAGAAGCGGTAATCTAGTTCCGGCACCCGCGTCGCCTCGCTCGGTTTGCAGCACTTGCAGTTGAAAGTAGAAGGATCAATCCCGTGAGTAACTATAATCGATGGATATAGCGAACGAAAATCGAACACCACAAGATCCTCATGTAAACCCCTGACCGGCTCCATCACGTAGGCCCCCACGTATGTCTCCTCCAGCCTCTCCTCGAACTCCTCACCCACTGGCCTCGCGGGGACAAGTTCTCCCCGCCGGTTAGCCTCGGCGATCAGCAGCCACTCGACCAGCTGCCCGGGGGTCATGCGGCTGACGTCAAAGAGGGTCTGCCCGACCACACGGGTGAGCTCGAGGAAGAGCGGGAGCAGCTCTAGGCCCAGCTCAAGGGTGGCGTCGGCATCCGACATCGAGTACTCGAGCAGCTTTCGCCCGAGCTCTCCTCCGCGCTCCCAAGCTTTGACCATCTCGGTGAACTCGAACTCGGGTTTTTCCTTCCCGAGCATGTGGCGGTAGACGTCCTCGAGAGTGTAGTGGATGAGCCTTATCGTCCCTATCGTGGCGAGGAAGTCCACCATCGCGTAAACGTCCACATGTACCCGCCCCCGAACCCTCGCCGCTGTTGCGAACCGCCGCTTGCGCGTGATCACCTCCGATTCATCCCGCCCGAGATTCAGCTTGAGCTTCAGCTGCTTGGCCCGCTCGCGGAGGTAGGGAAAGTCGAAGAGGTCCGTGTTGTAGCCGAGGAGAATATCCACGTCCCGCTCCTTGACCAGCCCGACGAACCGCTTGAGCATCTCGCGCTCGCTGCCAACGACCTCGACGTAGTCCAGCTTGGCCTTCAGGTCCCTCCAGGTTATGACCTTGCGGAGCCCGCGGTTGTCCGCCAGGCTTATCATTATAATCGGATCTTTGTCGGGGCGGGGGCTTCCCGTGGGATTGTAGACCTCGATGTCGAAGCTCATCACGTTGAGTTTGGGCTCGGGCGCGGATGTCGGCTTGGGGGGAGCTTCGACGAGTAAAGTTTTCACCCCGTCCCGCTCTTCCACCTTCCCCCTCACCTCAATGCAAGCCAGCGGGGTAAGCCCGCGGTCGACCAAGTATCGCCGCGCCGGAGGGATGTCGAACTCGTAGATCTCCTTGACCCCAGGAAGCTCGCGCATCGCGTGCCTGAGGGGAGGCATGTCATTCGGGTGGCTGAAGGAGACCTTTATCGCGCCGACCTCACGGCCCAAGAAGGTGCGCTTCACGACCTCGACCGACTTGGGTTTGACCGCCCGCCCGCGCTCTGTCAGCTCGAGCTTGGACACCAGCTTCGCAGCCTTTTCTGGGTCGCTTGCGGTCGCGTAGAGGTACTGTTCGAAAGAGGGGTCGATAGCCACCAACGTTTCGGACCCGCTCTTGATGAACAGCCTTATGCAGGGTTGCATCTCCTCCTCAGCATAGTCGACATCTAGCAGCAGGCCCTTCATGCTCATCGTAAGAAAGATTGCTGGCCTTTCAGATAAAAGTTGGCTCCCTATCCTCAAAACCAAAAAACTGTTAGTGATGCAATCCCAAAAATAATCTTATACGGTCGGGTGCGCACTTTAAGCTACGGTTGCCCGGCAGCCGGAAGGTTGCTGGGCATTTTTGTTTTAGGCGGCGGCATGGCCGTCGCATCCGTGAAATGTGCGAACGTTCGCAATCCCAGCGCGCTTCATTTTCCCGCCGAGGCTTTGGGTGAAGGTTATTTATATGGGGGCAAATTTTTCCGGTAAAACAAAAATGGCGGGGATTTCGACCCCTCCGTTACTCGTTCACCGAGCTCCGGAATCTCGACCACTTCCGTGACTCGACGCTTTTTCCCGTTGGGGTCTTTCTCCCCCAGTCGCTGCCTCGCACCCTGCTTCCAGGCGCTTAACCGCAGCACTCCGTGGTTTTTCGTCCACGTTTTTCCGCGGTTCCCCGTTGTCCTTAGACTCCGGTTCAGCCACTTCTGTGGGCTTCCATCCCCGCCGTGCTTTGTTTTGGCGCTACTTCTATTTATAGATTTCCGGTTGCGAATTCTTGAGTCTCGGGCTTTTTTATACAACCTAGTCAAACCGGAGGATTTTCGGCTGCGACCCATTCCGACTTCTCGACCCAAAGCGCACCCGTTGGACATTTCGGGATGCACTGCCTGCACAGGTCGCACTTTATGGCCTTCCCCCGGTCCGGCTGCAACCAGATTACGCCATAGGGGCACGCCTCGACGCATGCGGCGCACCCGATGCATTTTTTCTCGTACACGACGACGATGCCTGTCTTCGGGTTGCGCACGATCGCGTCCATCGGACAGGCCTCGGCGCAGGGGGCGTCCACGCACTGTTTGCACGCCCGCGGCTGGTCTATCGCCGGCTCCCTTCGCTCGACGCGGAGGCGCGCCTTCTTAGGGTTCATGACGCGCTCGCGCACGAGGGCGCAGTAAAGCTCGCATATCCTGCACCCGGTGCACTTCACCGGGTCGCCGTAAAGGTAGGGCATGCTCTCAAGCCTCTTTTGTGATTCGAGTGACCGAGTTTAAGCCTAACTCTCAAAAATATCCCGCACGTATTTGGTCTCTTGCTCCAAGATTTCGCGGCGGTCCAAAACTTGCTCAACATTCTTCAGCGCGGTCTCCAGCACCACCACCTCCACCCCCTTCCGCTTCACGAGCCGGGCGTAGCGCTCCAGGTTCCCCCGCTGGAGCAGGCCCCACCCGAGGTGAATTGGCGGGTGAAACATGCGCTCCCCAGGCACGTAGTCGTTCAGGTGGAGCTCCTTCAGGTAGTCGGGTGGGAGGAGCTCGAGGGCGCTCTCGGGCGGGTCCGGTAGCTGAGCACCTAAATCCGCTCGCGTAAGCCAGTGCCCGATGTCGAAGTTGAAGTAAATATCCACTCCCTTCTCCCTCACCTCCCTGACCATCGAAAGGCAGTCCTCTATCTCGCTGTAGATGCCATCGAACGCCGTGTTGTTCTCGAGGTGCAGGGCTAGGCCCAGCTCGCTCGCAAACTTTCCAAGCTCGAGCAGACTCTTGAACAGCGAGTCGTGAATGTACTCCATGTACTTGCCGGACCGGTGGTAGAAGGGAACGCTCCCAGGATGCATCACGAGATATTTCGCCCCCACGTCCGCCGCGAACTGGATGCAGCGTCGATGGAGCTCTACGGCGACCCTGCGGTCCCTGCCCTGGGGGGCGCAGACGCAGGCCCCTATGTAGGAGTAAGGCAAGTGGAGCGAAAGGGTCACCCCGTAAGATTCCGCGTCCTCCTTGACCTCCCGTCTCCGGTCCCCGTCGAAGTCCAAGTATGGGTTCGGGGAGTCGGCGTCGAGCTCTAGGTGGGTCATCCCCAGCTCGCGGGTGACCTTTATCTGCTGTTCGACGTTTCGCTTTGTTTTCTCTAAGGATACTGCATTGATTGATCCCAAGTCCAGCTCCCCCTTCTCGAATGCGCGCTTATCCGAGGCGCCGAGGTTGTCGAACACGAAACAGTTTGTATAGTCGCGGCCCAGTCTTACCATTTTACCACGCTAGAACCTGTGAGTTGGATTTTTTACCACTTGTGGATAAAGCCGCGAGATTTATTAATTCGGTTGTCCTTCACCTCATGGTGGCAGGATGAAGATAGTTTCGACCGAGCGCCCCGCGACAGCCGGGAAGCGCCAATATCACATCGCCTGCGCCCCGGGTGAGGTAGCCCGCTACGTGCTTTTACCAGGGGACCCGGAGCGCGTGCCCAAGATCGCGAGCCTGTGGGACCAAGCGAAGAAGGTCGCTTACCACCGAGAGTACCAGACCTACACCGGTAAAGTCGACGGCGTGCCCATCTCCTCGACCTCCACGGGCATCGGGTGTCCGAGCCTAGCGATTGGGGTGGAGGAGCTAGCAGCGTGCGGGGCGGACACTTTCATCCGAGTGGGGAGCTCCGGGTCGATCCAGCGCGACGTGAAGGTGGGCGACGTTGTGATCTCCAGCGCGGCGGTTCGGCTCGAGGGGACCAGCAAGCAGTACGTGCGGGTCGAGTACCCCGCGGCCGCCAACTATGAGGTGCTCCTCGCGCTGATAGAGGCTGCGGAGAAGCTCGGTCACCGCTATCATGTGGGGGTCACCGCCTCCACAGACTCGTTCTACCTCGGGCAGGGCAGGCCTGGCCTGAAGGGGTACACCCAGTCGTTCGCTAAGCACGTCATGCCGGACCTCCAAGCCGCGCGGGTGATGAACTTCGAGATGGAGACGGCGGCGCTCTTCACGATAGCGGGCGTCTACGGCTTCCGCGCTGGTAGTGTTTGTGCAGTGTTCGCAAACCGCGTCACGGGCGAGTTTGGCGTGGGCGCGGGGGAGATGACCACCGCTGAGATCGCCACCGAGGCGGTGAAAATCTTGGCGCGGATGGATGCGGCGAAAAAGAAGCGGAATAAAAAGTGCTGGTATCCTAGGTTGAAGTGAACCTGCCCCATAATCCTTATAACTCCTTGAGCGCACCTTCAACCCGGAGGTTGGAAAAATGGCCAAAGTTGACCAACTGCTTCAAATGGTTGAGAAAAAGAAGGTGAAAGCCTATAACCTCTCGCAGCCGCTTGGCATCCACACGCACTTTTGGCCGTACTACCCGCCCTTTGAGATGAAGTACTTCAAGCGCAAGCCGGAACATGGAGTGAATGCCCAGTACATCCAGAGCTCATGGCACATCGGCACCCACCTCGACGCGCCCAGGCACTTCCTGACGCGGGGTAGGACCATCGATCAGTTACCCCTAGAGTGGACATTTGGCCCGGGGGTAATCGTGGATTTGAGGGACGAGATGGACGACTTGGCCGTCTACACCCCGAAGATGATTGAGGAAAGGGTGGATGTGCATGAGGGAGATATCCTCATCCTCCACACGGGCTGGTACAGGTACGCTGCATACGGGCCAGAGCAGGACGAAGAGCGCTACATACTCCGACACCCTGGATCCCACCCAGACATGGTCGATTGGTTGATCAAGAAAAAAATACACATCTGGGGCGTCGACGCTGTTTCCACTGATCATCCGATGGACTTGCCGATAGGTAGATTTCTGGGCAAGGGCACATTCGGCCAGTGCGACAGGGTCCGGGCCATCTGTGAGAAGAAGTTCGGCGGCAAGGCGGCGGTGGACAAGCTCTTCCCCCCCGAGGATTACCAGCTGACCCACAACAAACTATTCCCCCACGACTGCATCCACTTGGAGAACCTGGGTGGAGATATAGGCAAGCCAGAGCTTCAAAACAAGCGGCTGACCATCGTGTGCTCTCCGATCTTGATCGAGGGCGCGGAATCAGCTTGGACGCGAGTGCTGGCATTGCTCGCAAAATGAGTCGAGAATTCCCCCGCGTAAAAGCCGGTGCGGGCGCTTACATTATTTTTGGGTAGCTTCCTCAGCCCAGGCGAATTTCCGCTGGAGAGTCTTCGGGTAGAACTTTTTCCAGTCGTACCCGGCTTCCTTCGCCCACTTGATGAAGACGCGCGGGTCGATGTAGCTCTTGAGCGAGGTCCCGAGGTTGTAGTCGCGCGTGGCTCTCGCCAGCTTCACCTTAAGCCTAGCGGCCATTATCTGCTCCCGGAGGCTCTTTATCCGCTTTGTGCGCGAGCGGGAGCGCGGCCTCGCCTTGATCTCCTTCAGTCTCGCCTCCAAGGCCCTCACGCGATCCACCTTCTTCGCCAAGGACTCCTTCCAGCGCTTCGGGAGCTTCCGCTTGTGGTTGCAGGTGACCGCCGCCTCGAGGTTCGCCATGGTTGCCACGTATTTCTTCTTGATTTCTTGGTCCTCCGGTCGAACCTTGGCCTTTTCCAAGTAGTCCTTGACCACCTTCGACGCGTGATAGGTCCTGAAGACCTTCGCCGTGAGCCAGGGCGTCACCTCGCCCAAGAAAGCGTTGACCATCTCAGATCGAATCCCTGAGAAAACCGGCTCCCGGGGCTTCCCGATGAAGGACCTCAGGTTGGCGGCGACCTGAGGTGGTGGCTTGATGATCTTCGTCCACCTCACATAATCCTTGCCGATGAAGTCGAATTTCACTTTCCCGGTGTCGTCTATCTTCACGTGCGAGCCCCTGAGGGTGGTGGCGCCAACGGTATTGGCTTCATCCTTCTCCTTCTCGTCGCCGACCCTCATCTTCAGGGCGTCTATCAAGTAGGCCACCGTAGCTATCTTGCGCCGGGTGATGTCCTCTATTGTGAGGTTTGCCTCGATGTGGCGGCGAACCTTTTCAACAAGTTGCTCTAACTCCAATGCCTCGTTGAACTTCTCGATTTCACGCTCCTGCTTGAAGCGCGCGGTATCGGCTATCCACACGTACTTGAGCCCGCCCGTGAGCTTGTCGCGCCATTTGGCTGTCCAAAGGGCCCCGGGGTCGAATTCCCTGCCACCCCAACGGCTGCCGCTAGGAGGTTGGGGGGTCGGGGCGTCGGGTGACAAGTTGAGGATGATATCTTCATAGTTGACTCGCGGTTTCCACCGGCCTCGGAGCGGGTGCTTTCCCCGCCCCATGAAAATGCCGGGGGGCTCGACCGTGTAGTTGCCAATCTCGACAACTTCGCCGTTCACCTCGGCGTACCCGTACTTCTGCTTGTTCTCCTCCCGGGCTCTCTTCCTAGCCTCGGCGAGCTTTTTCTTCTCCTCGCGCGACATCTCCTCCTTTTTCGCCTTTTCGCCCTCCACCCATCGGATAATCTCCAAAAAATCGAAGTCCTCTATCTTGGCAGGGGTTTCAAGACCTAGGGCCTTCGAGAAGTCGCCCACAAAGTTTCTGGCGAAGACCGGGTCCTTCACATAGTCGGTCCCCAGCTTTTTGACCCACGACACTGCCATCTCCTCTTGCTCCGGGGTCAATTTGAGCCTCTTGCCCTTGTGGCGGATGGTGAAGCCTTGGGGCTCATAAGTGGGAATGAGCACCCCGTTGTGTTTCAATTTTTTGATTTTAAACTGAACCGCCATCGACACCAGCCAGATTTACTTGACGTCATTGGATAAAGTGATTCGAGGCAGATATCTTGATGCACGTTCATTTACCTGATTTAGATGCGTCCAAAATTGCATCGATGATCTGCCGGTAGCCCGTGCAGCGGCAGAGTATCCCACCTATAGCCTCCTTCACCTCTTCCTCGCTAGGCTTGGGGTTGCGCTTGAGCAGGGCTGTCGCGGCCACGATGAACGCTGGCGTGCAGAAGCCGCACTGAACTGCCCCGTGCTCGATGAAAGCCCGCTGAACCGGGTTGAGCTCCTCACCCTTCATCAGACCCTCGATGGTGGTTATCTCCTTCCCGTCCGCCTCGACCGCCAGCACCAGGCAGGATTTGGTGGGCACCCCGTCGACCATGACCGTGCAGAGGCCGCAGTCCCCGCGCTCGCAGGCGCACTTCGTCCCAGTCATCTCGAGGTCCTCCCTTATGGTTTGGAGCAGGGTTCGGTTCGCCTCGACCTCAAGCTCATAGCGTTGCCCGTTGACCCGAAGTGAAATCTTGTGTCTTGACATCTAGCTACCTCCAAAAAGCTCCTTGAGGGCTCGCCGGGTAAGGACCCCAGCCATGTGGATGCGGTACTCCTTGCTGCTCCGCACATCCGTAATCGGAGCAATTTTTTCTTGGACCGCTGAAACCGCTCGCTCGATTTGCTCGTCCAACGGGCCCTCCTCCTCAAAGACCTTCTCGACCTCTGGGACGCGGAGCGGGGTTTTGAACACTGATGACAAAGCAACCCTCACGATTCGCTTCCCTGAGTTTACCACCAAGGCCGCCACCCCAACCACCGCCAAGTCCTCGCCGCGCGTACGGCCCCATTTATAGTAACCTCCCTTTGCCCCTGCCGGCGGGTTTGGTATTCGCACGGCCTTAACAAACTCTTCCGGTTTTAGCGAGGTCCGCTTGACACCTATGAAGAAATCTCGGATTGGAATGGTTCGCTCGCCCCCCTTTCCTGCGACCTCCACCTCTGCGTCGAGCACGAGCAACGCGGGGGCCGTGTCGGCCGCCGGGGAAGCGTTACAGATGTTTCCAACCAGCGTGCCGCGATTTCTTATCGTGGGGTCGGCTAGCGCGCCTGCAGCGCTCCAAAGAACTCCAAATCGTTCCTTGACTACGTCCGATTCGAGGAGCTCGTTCAGCGTGACCGTTGCCCCTATTCTCAGCCCGCGCTTTTCGTCGTACGAGAACTCGTGCAGCTCCTCGATGCCCTTGAGGTCAATCACATACTTCGGCCGGATGAGCCTGTCCCGCATTAGCACAAACAGGTCTGTGCCCCCCGCAAACATTTTCGCGTCCTCTCCGTACTTGGCCAGCAGGTCTACGAGTTCCTCCGTCGTTTTGGGCCTGAAATAATCAAATTTTGGTATCACTTTCGCTCCCCCTTTCGCTTGAGCCCCAGCCAGACTTTTTCCCGGCTCATCGGGATCTCGAAGAGGTCGACTCCCACGGCGTCGTAGATGGCGTTCGCAATCGCTGGCTCGATCGAGATGCGCGGGTGCTCGCCGACGCCCCTCGCTCCGTGGGGGGCGTTGAGCTGGGGGTTCTCGATGGGGATGAACACGAACTCGTCTGGAATGTCCTGGGCCCTGCAGATTTTGTAATCGGTGAGGTTGCTGTTTAGCAGCTTGCCCTTTTGGTCAAAGATGAACTCCTCCATAAAGGCACTCCCGATGCCCTGGACGATGCCGCCGTAAATCTGGCCCTTCACGATTGTTGGGTTGATGGTTTTCCCTATGTCGAACGCCGAAGCCATCTTGAGCACCCGTACATCGCCAGTCTCGGGGTCGACCTCCACCTCAGCCCCTTGGGCCCCGAATGTCCACATGAGCGCGGGGAGACCTTGGCCTGTCTCGGGATCCAAATTGGTCAGGCCCTCGGCGGTGTACATCCCGTAGCCGAGCACCGGGCCGCCGATGCCCCTACCGTCGGGAAAAATCCCCGCCGTAGCGAGGCTCGCTAAAGGCAAGCTCTTGTCTGGCTGCCCAGGCACAAACACCTTCTCTTCCGCCACCACCAACTTCTCCTTCGGGACCCCGAGCAGCTCCGCCGCCGTGGCCTTGACCTGCTCTTTGAGATTTTTAGCCGCGTCGAGCGTTGCATTTCCCTCCATGAAGAGGCCGCGGCTCGCGACGGTCTGCCATGAGTATGGGCCGAAATCGGTTTCCCGCTTGGTGACGACCTTGATCTTCTCAATCGGCATCTGCAGCTCCTCGGCCACAATCTGGGCCAAAGCGGTCGGGGTTCCCTGGCCCATCTCCGTTGAGCTGATGGAGAGGGTGACGCTTCCGTCCTCGTTGAGCTTCAGGATGGCCGAGGATGAGGTGAAGGAAGGCATCGCGGGGGCCTTCCAGAGCGCTGCTATCCCCCTCCCCCTTAATTTTCCGCCAACCTGCTTCGGCTCCTTCTTCCCCCAGCCTATCGCCTCGGCAACCGCTTTGATGCACTCGTCCACCCGCCCGGCGTCCTCTCGGAGCTTCTCCCCCGTGGCAGTTATGCGCCCCGGTACCGCGGCGTTCTTCAGGCGGAACTCGACCGGGTCCATCCCGATCTCCCGCGCCACGAGGTCCATCTGGCGCTCGGTCGCGAAGTGGAACTCAGGGTGGCCGAACCCGCGGTAGGCGGTGCCGTATGGGTGGTTTGTGTAGACGGTGATGCTGTCGCACTTGATGTTCGGGATTTCATATGGCCCCGTACAAGAGTAGCCAGCAGCCCGCGTGATGTTGACCCCGTAGTCAGCATAGGCCCCGGCGTCCCAGAGGTACAAGATTTCCATGGCGGTTATCTTCCCGTCCCGCTTCACTCCAGTCTTGATGCGACCGTAGAAACCCTGCCGGACTGCCGTAGTGTAGAACTGTTCCTCGCGGGTCATCACAAGCTTCACGGGCCTGCCTCCCGCCTTCTTCGAAAGCAGAACCACCAGCGGTTCCCAGTGGAGTCCCGCCTTCCCGCCGAACCCGCCGCCGATGTAGGGCACGACGACGTTAATCCTGTGAAGCGGGACCCCGAGCCCGACGCCCAACAGGTGCCTGACAGCGAAGGGGGACTGCGCGCTCGTCCAGACGTTTATCTGCCCGTTCTGGAGCCACTGCCCTATGGATGTGTGGGTCTCCATTTGGACGTTTTGGACCTGGGGTTGGTAGAACTCGTTCTCGATGACGACATCGGCTTCCCTGAAACCACGCTCGACATCGCCCTTTCGGAGCTTGAAGTGGTTTGCTATGTTTTTGCCCGGCTTGGGATAGACGAATGGTGCGTGCTTGTACTCGCTCAAATTTTCATGCACGAGTGGCGACCCTTCCTCCATCGCTTTCCGGACGTCAAAAACTGCGGGGAGCTCCTCATACTCCACCTTTATCAGCTCGACCGCCTGCTCAGCTATCTCCTCGGTGTCCGCGGCCACGGCCACGACGGGCTCCCCGACATGGCGGACCTTGTCAATAGCGAGGATCGTCTTATCGCTCATGTAGATGCCGAACCTGTATGGGGCCTCTTCCCCAGTCAGGACCGCCCGCACGCCTGGTAGCTTTTCGGCCTCGCTAGTGTCGATTTTTTTGATTTTTGCGTGAGCGTACGGGCTCTTCAGCAATTTCGTGTGGAGCATCCCCGGGAACCTGAGATCCCCTGTGTACAGCGCAGTGCCCGTGACTTTTTCAATCGCATCGAGCCGGGGCACATCTTTTCCCACGTAGGAGTATTTCACCATCGAACCGAATTTTCGTGGGGGCTGGCAATTAAAAGTTTATCGACCGTGAATGCCTCCACCTAGTGTTGGGACGAGGATTATCTCATCACCATCCTTCAGTTCAGCGTTCTCGTCCGCCGCTGTGCCGTTCAAACTGATTAGGGCAATAGAGGCAGGATGATACTTGAGCATATCCAGAAGGTCTTTTACCCTCATCCCTCGTCTGTATTCAACTTCTTCCCATTTCCTGGCCGCTGCTAGTTTCACCTTCAACATGCGCTCCCAATAAAACATCCAAATTAAATACCAAAAGATTATGCTCAGCAAACTTCAGAGAACTTCAACCATGCCTTCCTTGCTGACCATGACGGTAAATTCCCTGAGGGCCTTCCTGCGCTTGAGGTTTTCCCACCCAAGCGTTTCCGTAATCAACCTCACCACCTCAGAGTAGTTGTGGGAGACTTTTATGCGCTTCTTATCGGCTTCGCTGAACACCCTCTCGGAGACCTCGTAGATGTTAGATCCGGCCCTCACGTCTATTTTGATCGGCCACTTGATAGCCGCCACAAGTTTTAGGGTGTTCTTTGCCTTGTTGACATTTTCTTCCGCTGTTTTCAGGATGGCGCTGACGTTAGATCTGCTCGTGCGCACTCTCGTTGCGATTTCCGCTAGGGTCCTCCCCTCGCGCCGCATCTTGAGGACTTCAAACTGCCTTTTGGTCAAGTGGGTATCCTTGATGTTAACCATTTTTGGTTCACATAAGCTATTTACCAACAGCTTTTATTTAAAATACACGGGCAGAAATTCGATCGCGTCGGGCAGGCACCGGCTAGTTTCGGCTATCACGTAAAGGTTGGCTTTTCTCGGGTCCCGGATTTTGAGGAAATCTTTCGCGGCTTGAACCATTTTTATCCCGTAGGCTACTCCTGGCTCGGCGCCTCCCCTAAAAGAGATCAACTCCTTAAGCAGGTTCTCCATGTTTGCCCCATTCCTATTGGTTTTTTTCATTG
>JASEJC010000018.1:0-10640 GCA_030016755.1 Candidatus Hodarchaeaceae archaeon
TATAAAACCACATAAGATACCGCTACGTATAACCCCACAAATGCAAGAGGTATTCCGATCATCATTAGAAGCGTGCTCAAGGGTGGGTTTAGAAGAGTTCCAGCTGCGACTACGCCCAGTCCAATGATCCCAAGAACTCCCATCCAAGCGAAGTATCTCCATGCGGTATACCCATATTTTGGTTTTCTTTTTTCCAACATGCCTACCACAGTGCTTTTTTTGTCAACAGACAGTTATCGTTTCACATTTAAAGCTGTCCATCGACTAGATGTCTAAATGTTGTGAAAAGTAATTCTATCCTATGTACCACACCTCTTCCTCTTCGCGCCGCCTCGCCTTTCGCTCTCGAAGTTCCATCTCCCTGCGGACTCGATCGATTGTCTGTTCCGTTGCTTTCGCCCGCTGCTCCAGATTGCTCATGTCCACCTTCAACCCAAGCACATCCACTAACACTCGGAGAACAGCCTGCGCGGCCCGGTGGTCCACAACCATTCCGTGGGTCTCCCCCAGCAGGCAAACCCCTGGGATTCCCCGAAGCTGCCCGAGCGCTAGCAAGAGCCCGGCCGCACCTATTATTGGCCCTCCCTTCCTTTCGACGACGACCCCCCGCGCATCGAGCTTCTCGAGGAGCCTCGTGTCCCCCATGCCGATGACTTTGGGTTGTACCTTGGAGTACTTACCCGTTGCATACCCTCCCAACGTGAAAACCTGTTTGACCCCTAACGTTTTCATCACATCTAAAACGCCCTCGACAACTTCATAATGTCCCTCTGGCGAAATTGGCTGTACATCTCCAACCCAGATTATGATATCGTTATCACCTGCGCGCACGTAAAACAACTCATTCCGCAGGGCTCTGAGCACCCCACCATCCTCAATTACAACATGGTGGGGAAAATGTGGGGAGTGTATCTCTGCAAACTTTTTCGCGTGAAGCTGTTCCAGTAGGTGTTCCGCCGCCAGCTTGCCAACATAACCCATTCCGGGCAGACCCCCGATGAGAATTGGTTTTCTCAGCCTCGGCCTCTGCAGGATTTTTATCACGGTTTTTTTCACTCCGTCCCCTCCACCTGTCTTTTCAATATCCGCCTATATTTTCCGTATGGATCCAACGGGGAGAACTTTGGTGGATGCGGCGTGGTGGTCTGCCCCCCACATGCCGGGCACATATCCTTGAGGGTATACGCGCCACATGATTTGCATTTTTTCAGCTTCATATCACCCCGCCTTTTGGAACTCTCCCCTGCCTCCAGCTTTTGCCACCGCTTCAATTGCCATCTGCGTTGCTCGTTGCATGGCTTGCTCGGCCGCCTTATAGGAAGGAGCTACGACTTCAATACGATACCGAGGAGAACCGACGTAGTAAAACTCTACGTTGATGCTATCATCTCTCACAGAATCGCGAGCGTTTATCATGGCGGATTTTATCACTTCCACACCATCCGGGGTTGGACAACTCAAACTCACATAACCCACAACTTTATAGGTTGGGGGCAGGACCGTCGATGCCGCGACTTCACTGAGGACTTCCACCCAACGTTCATCCTTCACGACATCGGATATGCTCTCTTTGTTCTTGGCCGCGGACTCTAGGGCAAAATAGAGGTCCCCAAATTTTTCCTGTAGCGCAAAGCCGACCTCCTCATAGGCTTGATCGAGGCTCTTTTCCAGCTTACTCGCCGCTAGTTCCAACAGCTTCTCAGCCCTCTGCTCCAACTTTAGCTGCTGGGCCTTCCACCGGCGTTCGCCATCCTTCACCCTTCTAACCGAAAGATCCACGCGTTTTCGTTCTGGGTCCACCGCTAAAACCTTGCAAACCGCCTTCTGATTTTCACGGACATGGTCGCGAATATTTTTGACCCAGCCAGACGCGACCTCAGAGATATGGATCATCCCCTCTTTGCCTCCATACTCATCGAGCGTCGCAAAAGCTCCCTGCGGGAAGACCTTTTCAACCGTGCACATAACAAGTTCACCAACGGACGGCCATTCAGATTTACGCCTGACCATCCTACTCACCCCTTACTCCGCCGCGCCGAGGATAGTCGCTTTAATCTCGGCTTTTCCACCGCGCGGAACTACGAGCGTTTTGCTGCATACCTGACACCTGATTAGGGTACTGGCGTGGCTGTACACAAACTGTTCATTTCCACAGTCGGTGCATCTGATCCTCAGAAATTTTGGAAACCGCTTATCATTCATTTTTATCACTCTTCGAACTTTACGCCCTTGCTCCTGAAGCCGAGATGAGGATGGGACTTCTCACACACGCTGCATTTCAACATAAGAGTCACTTTCTTTGCTGTCTTCGAAAACTTTTTTTGCTCAGATCTGGGCTGGCTCCCGTAGCCAGCAGTGACGCGGGCGAACTGACGCTGCCCCCAACTGAGCGGGCGGGCGGAGCGCTTTTTCAGCTGAGAAACACTGTGGACTGTGTGTTTCCTGCAAGATGGGCAATGCGTACGAATTTTCTTGGGAATCTTCATGCAATCCCCCGCAAACTTCCGTGTTTTCTCCCAAAAAGGATATCGCCGCTAGACCTTGACCCCTATTTTCCTTGCGACCCCATGTTTGATCATTGCCTCGGCGTTTGGCTCCGGGAGAGTTACTACCTCCCCCTTGGAAAACGGGCCATAACTTCTCATATCAACGCCGACTATTTTTTCATGAATATCTGCCAGCATTAACAAGAGGATACGTGTTCTCTCATGGGGGGGTGCCACCGCCACCTTTCCAGTTATCGCAGGATATACAATCTCGGCTTGAAGTTTCTCTAAAATTTGCCGCATCTCTGAGAATGCATAACGTTCGCGTTCAAGCACGGGAGAGGGTAAACGGCCACGCGCTATTTTATCAAGAGCCTTAAAAACACGAGCGAGGTGGATTTCCTGAACCATATAAACTACGTTTCTAAGCTCTTCTTGAAGTAGCTCCCGCCTAACAACATCGCCGCGTTTGAGTTCAAAAGTTAATCGTGAGATGTATTTTGCTACGTCTTGGTAAAACTCCTCTGAAAGTTCGACCAGCTCTTTAGAGGTTTTTTCCTCCCTAAAAACATTCACTAACTTGTCAAGCGAAAAATCTATCATGGGCGCTCGCCCTCACGTATGAATTTCGGGACCGCATCCTCAAGTTTAAATCGCTCGATATCTCGCACAAACATGCATTTCATGCTGACGCCGGAGTGTAGACTAGACGGTAAGCGAAGGATGCGCTTTGTGTCAATCGTGACTTTTCCGTCTGTAAATTCAGAATTTACCCTCCTTAGAAACTCCACCAGCTGCCGAAAGGTTTTGGGGCCCATATCCTTAAAGCTCGAAAGCTCCTCAAATCTCCCTGTACGGAATGCCTCAAGTGCGCGCGCCTTCTCTGCCATCAGCCTATGAACTAGCGATTTCCGCAATCCTTTCACCTTCAGAAGCTGTCCCTCATCCAATGCCTCAAACGTTCTAGCAACGCGCTCACGAAAGACCTTGGAATAACCGAACGCCATTGTGATATCAGTCGGGATTACACTACCAGTCAAATACTCAACAATCTGGCCACGCTCGGTCTGCTCGAGCTCCATCACGGCCTCATCATTCACCCGAACATGAAACCCTCGCCCGGAGTATACAAAGTTGACATCACGTAGCCCCAGATCTCCTCTAAGGGTTTCCGCAAACTCCATAGCGACCTTGCGGGCCCCATCAATGCACCGCTCACAAACGCTTCCGGGCGAGCATCCGCAGGTCTTAAGGGGTAGGTCCTTTGCATCGATGTCTAGGACCAGCTCCGCCTTCAGCCATCCCTCCCTCGCTGATGGACGCTCGTACAACGCAACGCTTGTAAAAGCCGAATACGGCGCCCGGTTCCGCATGAAGTCCTCCAACTGTTCAACCGTGGTGAATTGGTTGTACCGATGACTAGGCCCCGTCCCATCCAAGTCGAAACCAAATTCCCTCAGGGAGAGGGTGTGTAAGATGAAGTTCGGAATTTCTCGCTTGTTCCATTCCTCTGTGTAAAAGCTTTTTCGCTCCTCGGGTGTTGCCTCGCGCATCTCCATCTTATCCTCCTCCGCCAGCCCTTGTGTGCTCCGAACGTTTTCTGAAATAGTAAGTGAGTGGATTTTTTATATTGCGACAGAACTCGTCTGGTTTGCAAAGTGTTGAAGCCGACATCTGGATCTTTGAACAGTTCGGCATTCTGTACCACTTTGACCTTCCAGAATCCGCAAGTGTGGGGTCTGTGGTCATGCCAAACCCCATGTGATAGAAGATGCTCGCCTTCTCTTGGGGCTGGTCCTTGAAAAACGGCGGATTACATCGCTCTGCCGCCTCGAAAATCGGGGGAGCTATCTCATCACGCACGATTGAAATATCATCTATGAAGTCCGCCACCCTCGTAGCGACCCTCCCAGATGGTGCTATTCTCGCATAAGACAAAAATGGGGTCAAAATCATTATTATCGCGTAGTTCCTCGATCCTGCGCCGACCCCAGCCAGCGCCATATTCACGCAAGGCGGAAAGAACTCTGGGCGGAGCCTGCCTGCAGGCATCCGCGCAAATTTCTCCCTGAATTCAAGTTCCTTGGGCAAAAGTGATGAGATTCGTCCCCCGACCTCCACCAGCGCCTTTGACGGTTGCGCCCCGGACTCTGCAATGCGTTCGTAGACTGACTGTACATATTCTTCCGTCCGTACGCTGATGAAATTTGCATAAAAGTCCCAAAGATCCCGCGCCGTTAAAATGGCCCACCCGCCCACTAAGTACAGCTTTGTGAGCTCTGCGCGTCGATACCTCAGAAGCAGGGCTATATCTGTCCATCTCACCCCGTATTTTGGCAAATATTGAGGAAGAACACGGTCATCCACGGTCTCGATGCCGTCCTCCTCCAACTTTTGGTCGCGTAATTTGTAGAAATCCTCGCGAGGGATATTGGTCCCCCCAATTTTCGCCCTGTCTCCATCCTCCAGCTCCACCAGTTTTATCGAACGCCGAACCGCTTTCATACAAAGATCCTCTTGACCACGCTTGAAAAGGTCGTACATGCGGTACCTGATTGTGTCCCGTGTAGCGTTGCTTATCAGACGGGTTTCGTGTGAATACGGAAACGAAACCGACGCAACACCTTGACACATCAGGTAAAACGAAAGTATCTCGGCCTGAATGCTCTCAAGATCCGGCTGTACCACCATCTCTTTGCTCGACAACTTGACCCTATTCACCGCTCGCTCAACGATCTCTTGCGGCATCGCATCGAAAGGTGGTGCTGCTCCGACAATTTTTTTCGCCTCATCCGCGAATGGATCCAGCACAGCTAAATATTCTGGAGGGAACAAGTCCAGCCCACTGACTGATTTTGGAAGTAGTTTAGTTCTGTTGGATTTAATTGTTTCTCACGAGCTACTCTGCTTCGATCCTTGGAGCCAGCAAAAACCGTAACCTCCCCTTGCCCTCCGCGACCGGGAAGTCGAGCTGGATCGGGAGGTCGGTGCCAAGACTTATTATCATGGTATCGGTCGAGCTGGCGGCCTTCGTCATATCGCTGAGATACTTTATGTTAAACGTCGCACGGGCTGGCTGCTTCAGGTTGAGCTTAATCAAAGCTTTATCGCCTTTAACAAGTTTGAGTTCCGCAGTGCCCTTGTCACTTTCAGCTGTGATGAAAAATCCATTATTATTTAGCTCGAACCTCACATTATCACCAACTACTTCTGCATCTTTGAGACCATCCTGCAGCACGCCAGCCGAAACTTCCGCCGTTGCGGTAAACTGAATCTTTGGCTCAGGTAATTCGGTCTCGCCAACGTCGATAAGTGGGAGACTCAGCTTCCGCGTCGACGCACCCTTAAACGTGAGGCCTAAACGGTTCCGCTCTTGGTCAAGTTCGATAATTAACTCGTCCTCGGCCTTGGCCCGCGACACTATCTTGTACATCTCAGCTAGGTTTATTCCTAACACCGCAGGCTGCTTGACGTTGTACTCCACGAAGGCATCTGCTGGCAGCTCGAAGTCTACCAGGGCGATGTGCGAAGGGTCCATCGCTCTCATCTTTATCCCTTCCGGAGTAAATTTGAAAGCCGCCTCTTCAATGAGGTTGACCGTCGCCCCAATGCAGATCTTCCAAACTTTTGAATCTGCCATTTTAGCTACAATCAAGTCCTTCACTCCTCAAGTTCACGTTCCAGCTTTTCAATCTCGCGCCTGACCTCCTCATAAAGTCCGAAGTCCAGCCCATCCACCTTCTGTACGATTTCAGCATGCAACTCGCTCGTCCCAGTAATGCCCAGCGGTGTTCCAAACACCCTCACTTTCGACCCAACCTGCACACCCTCCACGACGGCGGGGTCATCGAAAATTACAGTTAGTTGACCAGAGCCATCATCCAGCGTAAACTCCGTCTCTTTTCTGTCCACGATCGTCCCTATGACACTCACGCGCTGGTCACCTATTTTTATCTCTGAAATCTTTCGCGGTTGCGCCGGTCTCCTCCGCGGTTGAATCTCTTCCATCGAAAAACCTCTACGAGTATTCCCTCCATACTTTCCCGCACTTCACGCAACGATAAAAGCGTGTCGATGGCTCGTCACCGGAGCGCGTTTGTCTTAGCCACCAGTAGGCTTTTGTGTGTTCACAACTGGGACAACGGGTCTGTGTAGTAGGTAGCGCTTGGTCTTTTTCCTCCTCAATAATAATTATTTCCTCTTCCGGCTTCGATTTTTTGACGACCTTGTACCCCTTCAGTTCCTCCCCTTTGGCTGCATAATCGCAAGAAGTACACGCTAGGACCACGCCCTCCTCAGTTTTTTTCGGTAACATCAACTTACCACATTTCGGACAAAACTGCATGTGTTCACCTGAACCCCGCGTCCTTTAAAATCTGCGCATGATCGAACGCTAACTCTCGTCGAGGAATTCGTCTAAAAACTTTAACCTCGCTTGCGTCACTCGCTGCTTTTAACCGTCCCCCAACCCGCTGTGCCAAAAAACATATGCTCACAACATGCCCCCGGGGGTCACGCTTTGGGTCGGAGTAGACACTTATGGGGCCCTGTAGTTTAACCACTAAGCCTGTTTCTTCCTTCACCTCGCGCTTCGCCGCCTCTTCAACCTTTTCGCCGTAGCGTACAAACCCGCCGGGCAACGCCCACCTTTCCTTATAAGGCTCGTTTTTCCGTTTGACTAACACTACCCCACCCGGGACCTTGACAACAACGTCGACGGAAAGGATTGGCTTCCGCACCTTCTCACTGCCCCTGGAACCAAAGTGCTATATGACCGAGTTTTGGTATCACAAACACGACCTTGCCTAAAACATCTTCTGGTTCAAACACCTCGTAGGTTAAGTTTGCATCACCTTTTGTCCTAAAACTGGCCCTCCCATTTTCCTCCCATATGTAAACCACCCGATGGGCAAGCGGGATGATGCCTGGGCCTTGATCCATTATCACAACATCGCCGATCGCTATCTCAGAAACGGAGTAGACGCCTTGGATGATGAGCAAATCCCCGCGCTCGAACCCACCTTGGAGCGGAAATTGGGAAGTGTCATAACCCTGATTAGCGAAGGGTTCTCTCCAAGTGTCCCCATCGTGCTTCATGCTGTTAGAGATTACGGCCATCCAGTAGGAATCGGTCCTGAATGCCAACACCAAGGCCCCGCTCATGATAAAGTAAAGGATCCCCAACATCAAGAAGAACTCAAGGACTCCCCGAACCACGCCGTGCCCTAAAAATCCAAGCACGAGCTTCTTTGTCTTGGATGCGCAACGCCAAAACTTCGCCTTGAATCTAGACCCGCCCATAACTCTCACCACGTACCAGTGCGGTGGCGATCAGGTGTGCGGCCCTCAGGGGCTCTGGTACAAGGCTGCGCGTAGAACTTAACTTGACTATGGTTTCGGCGTCTGCGCGTTTGATTCCGACGGGTTGCATGTAAATGGGTGCCCCTCGGCTCTTCGTCCTAACAGGATAAATTTTACCCGTGCTTTTGATTATCTTCCACCTGTCGCGCCACCCTGGTAGGTGCCTGATCGCCTTGCGAATATCGCTCATGTCTGGTAGCTCAC
The DNA here is from genome assembly GCA_030016755.1 of Candidatus Hodarchaeaceae archaeon. GTDB lineage: Archaea > Hadarchaeota > Hadarchaeia > Hadarchaeales > Hadarchaeaceae > JASEJC01. The sequence goes on from JASEJC010000018.1 coordinate 8,052, forward strand.
GCGAAATCACTATTACCGGCAAACCTGTTTTTTTGAAAACCTTTTTCACATCCAGCACGTTGAACCCCGCAAAAGTCACCCCATCCACCAGCAGGACCCGTAGCTGCCCCCGGTGGCGGCTCCTGTTCACCATCTCGATCAAGCGTTCGGTCACATCAGTCCCATCCTGCTTGATATAAGTTCTCAGAACCCCATCGAGCCATCGCCCTCCCCTGAAGACCACGCCCACGAGTGGGACCTCGCCCTTCGACTTGGGCTCGAATGGCCCGTCGTCCACGCCCAAGATTCTGATCTCTGACTTTATTTGCCAAAATTTGACTTTTCGCAACCGGCGCACCAAAAGAGCTTCGCTATTGTTTCTTAAGGGCCTTCTGGAGCTGCTTACGTAGGTCCTCCAACTGCTCCACTATTCGACCAGCTGCATCAATGAGAGCACGCTCAGGGGACTTGCCCTTTTTCGTCTTCACGTAAAACTTAGGCGACTCGGTCAAGGGGTGCTCTATGGTGTAGGCCGCAGAAACGACATTTTCATCCTTACACAGCTCGGCGCGCAGGAGATTGCAGAGGGTGTGGCCTTCCTCGGCTATTTTTATTAACAGGCGCCCCTCGCCCTTCTCCACAAGCTCCAGTTCCATGGGTTCACCTATCACAACTACGGTTCATATTATTTTAGCGTTCCGACCCGGTGAACTCCTTCAATTTTGACCCCAATTCTCGGATTTCCTCCTTCGTGCCGTGCGCAACTATCTTGACCAACCTTGGTCGCGACTCCGCTTCTATATCTACATTTAACGTGGCGAGCTTTTTCATCAGGCTCAACATTTGGGCTGTATCCCCCACCCGCACGTTAAACGTCCGCTTTATTTTTGCCATCACAGGACTCCTTGTCGATAATCGTTGGCAAGCTTCCTGAACTCAACGTTCCCGCAGTTTGGGCAGCGCAGCTTTGTGCCCTCGCGCTCAAGCAGCGCCCGGCACCGTGAACATGCAGCGACTATTACCCCAAGCTCGTCACCTGCCGTGGTAAGCTGAACTGGTTCCCTGCGCGCGTTCAGCACCCGCGCTCGAACGATGTCCCCTGGTTTGAACTGCTTGGCAAGGTCCTTCACATACCCAGTGTGAGTCTGAGATATGTGAATCATCCCTAAGTTTGGAAGAGGTAGTTCTCGATCCTCCCGACCGCGCAAAACCCCGATGTAAACATTTGCGGACTGGTCCCTTACCTCGTCGACCCTGCCCACCACAACGTCATCGCGTTTGAGGGTGGGCGGCCCCAAAACCCGAGAGAAGACCGAAATGCGCTTCATCCTCGCGTCAACAAGGACCACGCCAGTACTTGACGCATAAATTTTTCCCCCTTCTTCGTAAGCGCCTTCACCGGGGACAAACTCCTCGGTGGTCGCGAGAAAATCGCCGGGCACCACGAAATCTCCTGTCCTGACCTCTACCATCAAACCCCATCTTCATTGTGCTGGTTACCTTAAACGCTTTGCCTAAAAATCACTCTCGCGCACTTCGTCCAGCCGATACGGCCTGAACGGTGCGTCACCCAGAGCTACCGTCACCTCGAAGGGAGTCAAGATCGGTTGCTCGAAGCGTTCGCAGTCGTCTATAGGGATGCGAGGACAAGCCGCGCAGACGAGAGCATCAAATCTGAAGTCGGCGAACCTTATGGGGTCTACCTCGTCGACCGCTGCTAGGTAAACCTCGCGACCCTTGGCTCTCAAACGCCTGACCAGCTCTGCCGCCAGCCTGAAGCGGGCCTGCCCGGGCTTCGTGCTCACCACCACCCCAAATCGTTCGCCCGCTGCTGCCCTAGAGATCATCGCTCTCCGCTTGCGCAGAAAATCCTTGGGGTCTGAAGCAATTGTCTTGAGGCCCCCTGAAATTGGATTCACGACCACGACCTCTTTTCCAGTCGCAAGCGCTACGCCGATAGCGTGGAACTCCCCAGTGCCCACGTAAAGAAATCCATCGACGCGCGAGGCGATTGACCTGGTGCAGCCGAAATCGCAGCCTAGAAGCTGACCAGGGTACTTTACCCTTTGTCCCGGCTTACCGATCACGGGCTGGATGCCACGCGAACGAAGAAAATTCGCCACTTCATTTATGTGCCCAATGTGTTGGACGGTGGTGAGTAAACCTACGCGCCTGAACTTCAATTCTGGTAAAGCCTGCTCAACCGCCCCGAGTGGGCTATCTTCCACGCGGGCCTCTATGTATAATGTCGGCAGGCGGGTGGGCACGCCCATGTCTGCGTGCCCATAGTGTACGAGCACGTCGCAGCCTAGTCGCTTAGCCTCCATATCCGCCAAGTCGCACGCGCCGTAGCAGCTGCCGGCCATGATCACCGGCTTGACTCCGGCTTCCTCAAAAACCCTGATTATCTGCGACAGCTGGGGCCTGAGGCCGCTCGGCAGCTGAACTGCCGCCCGCTTCGCCTTGCGCCGCTTTAAAAATTGGCGCACTTTTCCCTCTTCGAAATCGTACCGCAACAAGGCCCCTCCCAAGATATCCACCGTTGGGTTAAGTCAACTCCCACATCCTTTTAATAGTTGGGTTGGATACCACTGCTTGGAGGTGGACAGT
>JASEJC010000018.1:10650-18198 GCA_030016755.1 Candidatus Hodarchaeaceae archaeon
GCTATCTATGCTGCTGTTTTTGTCTGGATCTTCACCCAAAACTTGACGGCCGACACGGATTACCCGTACCATCTGCACAACATCTGGGCCATAAATCAGGGGCACTTCGTCACGGATCCGTTCTTAAATAGGGGATCGGCCGTTCCGCTGGCTTACGGGGGGCCGCCGCTATTGCTCGGGAGCGCCATATATCCCATCTTTGGGGTCTACTCGGTGGCAGTCCTGATGCTGATAGGCTTCCCCCTGCTCTGGTATTTCACCCGGCGACTGTTCAATAAATTCACCACCAAACGCATCGCTATATTTGCAACCCTTGCCGTGTTGTTGAACCCCCTTACCATCCAATTCTTCTTGAGCGTAAAGTTGCCGTTCATCTGGGCGGCCGCATTTGGGCTCGCTTCCCTGAGCTTTTACCTCGAGAGGAAGACCGCCTACGCCACCCTCGCGGGCATATTGACGGTCGTAACCCACCCCCTCGGATTCTTTCTGCTGGCCGCGATCCTCCTGTTCGAATCCAACCTCAAGAGGTGGCTGAGACCATACCTGCCCGTTTGTGCCCTCGTTGCTTTGCAGGGTTTTCTTGTGTTTGGTATTGGGGTTGGAGGTAGCAGACATATTTTCGTCCTTGAAACCATTTCCTTGGCCGCCATGCTAATCACCCTATTTGCCTTCAGAAGAGAATCGAGGTGGCCTTGCGCTCTCTCGCTCCTAGTGCTAACCGGGGCCGTTGGACTGACCCTCGCCGGCGTTGGGATTCCGACCGTCTATTTTGACCGGATAGCTTGGTTTATTCTCATCCTCTCCTTGCCGTTCTTTATCAGATTGGCCCTGCCTCGGCTGAAACCCGTCGTCATCACCGCGACCGCCCTTGCCCTCATTTTATTGATTCCGATAGTTTGGGCGCGCCCAATCCTTGCTTCCTTTGATAATCCCAGGGTTTACGAAAACCTCGCCGCCGATGACCAAACCATTGGGAAACTCAAAAATGGATATGTTAGATATTCGGGGGACGGTTCCGCCCTCTACATCCTACCAATATCCGGCGTGAAATTCTCCAACGCTGGGCAGGAAAGGCACGAGTTCTTTATGGATGACAACGCGCATGCCTATTACAAGCGACTGTTGGATGAAAATGCCAGTTTTGTCCTCATTTACAGGACCTCCCCGGAGGAGAATTACTTGGTCGAACTAAACTTCCCGCTGATGTACCTCAAGGACAACCTCAAGATTTACGAAGTGCCACGCTAGCGCGCTTCTGGCCAGCATTTTTAGGAACCGCGAAGTTCTATTACTTGTCAAACTGCAATTAGGTCGAAGAGCATGTTGTCCACCCAAATCAAGTGGCTCCGCGAGGTCATTTCGCCCGAACAGGTGGGTGAGCTCGCGGCATTCAGGGAGATAAAGGTAACCCGGGTTCCATCTAGTTCCACCTGCCTACTCTGCAAGGGCGGGCGGATGCTCTGCGGTAAGCTCCGATGCCCGATCATCGCCAAGGCCCAGTCGCTCGCTCGCTCTAGCCTGCGCATCACCTCCCCACGCATCCAGGGCTCCACCCCTCCGGGAGTCTTCGTGGGGCGCATCGGGTACCCCAAGGTTTACATCGGGCCCATGGTGCCTCCATTCCGAGGGGACACCGAGATCCTAGACACCCCGGAACTCTGGCTTGGGAAGGGGATTCAAGATATCATCGACTACCGGTTCGCGCTCATCCGAGGGAAGGCCCGGGCTAGCGTGTACGACGCCCAATCCGGCAGCCGGCTCCTCGACTTGCTCCAAGAGCTTGCGCTGGGAAAGCGGCCCGTTGACGCCGAGGCCGTGCTCACCCGAGTTCCTCGGAAGGTGCTAACCCTGAGCGGGGAAACCCAGCCGTTTGGCCCCTCCGCCCCGCTGAGGAGCTTCACCGCATCCGAGGTGAGCGTCGACCACCGCATAGAGGGCGCATTTTACGACCGAGACCTAAAGGCCGCCGATGCAGTTGTCGGGCTTTACGATGACGGTGTCTTGGTCACCCGAATCCAGCGGGCCTTCAGCTTGGGGATGTTCGGCACGGGTAAGCGGAGGAAGCTCGTCCCGACCCGCTGGAGCATTACCGCCGTGGACTCCATCCTCTCCCAGGAGCTCATCGACAGAGTAAAGCAACACGACACCATCGACGAGTACCGCGTCTACTCTTTCACCTACCTCGACAACCGATTCGCAGCGATTCTCATGCCCGAGAGCTGGAGCTTCGAGTGGATCGAGGCCTGGTTCCCGGGGACCACGTGGAACCCCGACAAGCGAGCTGCCACCCCCGCGATGATGGGGGACTTCGAGCCATACCGCGGGCGGACGACCTACCCGGATGTTGGAGGTTGCTACTACGCCTGTAGGCTCGCGGTGGCTGAACAGCTGAACCAGGAGCGGCGGCAGGCCTCGGCGCTCGTGCTTCGGGAGATTCACCCCGGCTACATCCTGCCACTGGGTGTCTGGGGCGTGAGAGAAGGAGTTCGGGCTGCGCTGCGGACGGAACCACAGAAATTTGACAACCTCCAAGCAGCGCTGAACCACGCGATGACCAAGCTTACCATCCCGCTCAAAAAATGGATCGAAAATAGCGAGCTCCTGAAGCGCGCCCTCTTCCAGAAAAAGCTTACGGAGTTCACGGCATGAGTGTCGAATATTCGTCCATCACCTGCAAAACTGCGCTCTCCCCATGCAAGCTCCCCGGGCTGCGCTACTCGCTGAACCCCTACGTGGGCTGCGAGCATGGCTGCAAATACTGCTATTCTCCCTCAACACTCCGCGACGAGTGGATGGGGCTCAACTGGGGGAAATTTGTCCGTGCGAAGCAGAACATCGCCGAGGTGCTGGCCCGCGAGGTGAAGCGGAAGCCGAAGGGGACGGTGGGGGTGAGTACGGTATGCGACCCCTACCAGCCGCTCGAGGCGAAGCTCGAGCTCACCCGTAAGTGCATCGAGATGTTGTCCAAACACGACTTTCCCGTGTCAATTCAGACGAAGTCGAGGCTGGTCCTGCGCGACGCCGACCTGATCGACCCCGAAAAATTCGACGTCGGGGTGACGATAACCACCATGGACCGCGGGATGGCGGGGCTGCTCGAGCCTGGTGCCCCACCCCCAAACGTCCGCGCCCAAGTGTTGGAGGAGTTCTCATCGCGCGGCGTGGAAACTTGGCTGTTCTTGGGCCCGATCATCCCGGGACTCAACGACGCGGAGGAGAATCTTAAACAAATCATCGAAGTCGCGGCACGAACAAAAAGCAAGGTCATCTATGACCGGCTCAACCTGAAGCAGTGGGTGATGGGGCGGTTGGGATCAGTACTCGAGCAGGAACGACCTGGGTTAGCGGAGCGGTTGCCTGCCCTCGTCCGGGAGGGGTCGGAGCCCTGGCGCCAAATCTGTTCGAAGGTTGAGACAATCTGTGGGGAACTTGGAGTGAAGTGTGAGACGGCGTTTCCAAGTTGGCCGAGTGCTCAATAAGGTGGAGCCGCCGGTGGGGATTGAACCCACGACCTATCGCTTTCTTGCTGAGTTACGAGGCGATCGCTCCACCGCTGAGCTACGGCGGCCCGGTTAAAATTTGCCTTTTGAACTTAAATCAGTTCACTTATTCTAATCAAAACCTGTGCTCCTGAAATCACGCGAACCAAACACTTTAATATCGTGGGTCGAATTGAAAAGCGGTGGAGTCATGGAACGCATCAGGGATGAACGCGTTTTGTCGCTCGAAAACAGGTTGAACTCGCTGATGGTTCGGTTGTCGGACATGGAGCGCAGGCTCAGCGCATTGGAGCGGGCTGCCGGGATATCGCAGCTGGGCGGGCCCAAAGCGTCCCAACCCCCAGAGGCAAATGTACCACACACCTATCTCCGTCGTGCCATAAGTAAGGCGAGACGCGACTACGAGCGCAAATATCTGTAAGCAGCGCCCGGTGAGGCGATGCGCGAGGAATATTGGTACTATGCATTTTGGCTCCTAGTCATCGGGAGCTGGGTTCTCGGCATCGCCTATGGGAGGTGGGGCGGCGGGGGCTCCGGGGTCTTCGCTGATCTCGGTCAAGCCATCAGCGTCCCGCCCCCCATCCAGCTGGCTTGGTGGCAGCCCCTCGTCTACTTCACTTTCACCGTGATCGCCGCCTTCGTGCTCTCTCAACTCTTCTTCGGTGTCGGGGCGGCCGTCTTCATCTTCTCGAGAGGGGTCTACGACGGGGGGCTCATCCTCAGCCTCGAAAACATGGTGAGGGGGTGGACCCTAGCTTCGATTTCACCGGCTGAACTTTGGACAGTTTTCTTCATCCTGCTTGTGCTCACGGTGAACCTTCCCCTCTGCCTCTGGGCCGCGCATCTAGGCACCCAACGAGCGATGCGGATGTGGTACCGCCTGCGCGGCAAGCCCATCACGCCAACTGTTGGGGCTGGACCGATCCCAAACTTATTCTTGGCCGTGGCCGCGTCACTAGCGGCTGGGCTAGTCGGAGCATTTGCTATCGCCTACGCATAACGTTTAATAAACAATTGCTCGTACTAACACAGGGAGACAAGAGGTGTAAACAAGTGCCTGAAAAAACGACCATCTCAATAATCAAGTGCGACGTTGGGTCTCTGGCGGGGCACCACACCGTTCCTAAACCACTGCTAGATATCGGCGAAAAGCGCTTGGAGGAAGCGCAGAAACGTGGGCTTATCAACAGCCGCTACGTTTTTCATGTCGGGGACGACCTTGAACTTTTGATGGTTCACCAAAAAGGGGAAAACAACCCCGACATCCACAAGCTAGCCTGGGATATTTTCCAAGAGGCCGCTAAAAAAGCCGCAGACCTCAAACTTTATGGTGCGGGGCAGGATATTCTAAAAACCGCTTTTAGTGGGAATGTCAAAGGGTTAGGTCCGGGCGTGGCCGAAATGGAGATCGATGAGCGGACCTCAGACCCCATCGTCGTCTTTGCGGCCGACAAAACGGAACCTGGCGCCTTCAACTATCCAATATTTCGCGTATTCGCTGATCCATTCAACACTGCCGGGCTTGTAATTGACCCTGCTATGGTTGGAGGGTTCAAATTTGAGGTCCTTAACGTGTTCGAAAACAAGAAGGTTGTTCTGAAGTGCCCTGAAGAGATGTACGAATTGGTTGCGTTGATTGGAACACCTGGGCGCTATGTTATTTCACGTGTCTGGCGGGCCAGCGATGACCTCGTGTGCGCCGCGACTAGCACGACCCGGCTCTCGTTGATCGCGGGCAAATATGTGGGGAAGGACGATCCGGTCTCAATCGTGCGATGCCAGCACGGCTTGCCCGCGCTGGGGGAAGCGGTGGCGCCCTTCATGCACAGTTACTTTGTTGAGGGATGGATGCGCGGCAGCCACTGGGGTCCGCTAATGCCCGTAGGCCTGAAGGATGCCAGGTGCGTGGCTTTTGATGGTCCCCCAAGAATCGTGGCGCTCGGCTTTCAAGTCGCCAATGGTAAAATCGCCTGCGATGACCAAGGGAACCCAATGATAAGCGATCTATTCGAAGATCCATCCTTTGACCCGGCCCGCCGAGAGGCTGCTGAACTTGCGATTACTCTGCGCCGGATGGGTGAGTTCGAGCCAGCTCGCTTGGGCGCGGAAGCCATGGAGTACACTACCCTGCCAAAAGTTCTAGAAAAGTTGAAGGATAGATTCAAACCGGCCTGAGCGCCCTACTTACCTTTTCTTTTCCTCTTTTCCTTCGGTAGATATTTGTCTACCAATTTTTCCCAGTCAATTCGAAACATTGCAACGACCACCAAAACTAGGAGAACCATTGTGACTACCGCAAAGATCCAATTTTCGGTGAACGCCTGCCCCACGGTCCCGCCGAAGTGCGTGATTATCAGCGACATCGAGATTTTCCCGGCCACCGCCGCGACAAATATCTTCCATAGGCTGTAGTGAACCAGGCCCATCGGGATAAAGAGAAGGCTGTCGGGCAGGGGCGTCAGCGCGAAGAGGAAAACCGCAATCATCCCGTACCGCTCGAAAATCCTAAGCATCGCATCCAAACGGCGCTTGTGTTTCTTGTTCACAACCATCCTGCCGGCATAGCCCACCGCATAACTCGTGAGTTGCCCTATTGCCGCGCCGAACCCGAATGCTAGAGCAAGCAGGGTTGGGTCAAAAATCCTGAGCCCAGCGACCGCGAGAAGGGCCACGGTGGCCGGGATTGGGATGATGACCAAGGCCGCACCTATGAGACCCAAGAGAAAGGCGCCGGTGTACCCGAAGCTAATCAAAATCTGGGTCAAGTCCACCATGTACAGCCGCTCGACTATCTAACCTCGTAGAAATCCTTCACCCTGACCACGTCCTCCGGGTGGGGCGTCGATACCTCGCGGAGCAGGGTGTTCCTCGCGGCGATGATGCTGTGGATGGTGTTGGGCTTGATGTGAATTCTTGAACCCTTCGCAAACCGTCGGCGCTTGCTACCCTCCAAATCAACCCAACCTACGCCCCTCAGCACGTGAAGGGTTTCATCCCGGATTTTATGATAGTGAAGCGAGGTTCGGTAGCCCGCCATGATGTAAAGCAGTTTCTCCATCCGCTTTCGGTCCAGCCTGAGGACTTTTTCGTGCCCCCAGGGCTTGTCGGTCCGATTCGAGTACTCCTGCCTAACTGCCTCCAAATCCTTAGCAGTATCGATCGACATCCAAAATGGGTTCCCCTCCTCCTTGTAGTAGGCGAGCTGCCCTCGGGCCGCGAGTTCTGGAAAAGCTGTATTTTCAATATTGCCGACCTTAAACTTTTCGAGCAAGTTCAGCACGCGTTTTGAAAAACAGTAAAATCCAGCATTGATAAAATAGTCGAGTAACGGCTTCTCCTTGAACGATTTGATGCGCCCGCCTCCAAGCTCAATTATGCCATAAGGGCTCCGCATGCGTGTGATGAAAATCGATGCCTGGCAACCGGACTTCTTGAACTCCTCCCACATGCGCTTGAGGTTGAGATCCGCGACGACATCTCCGTTGCTAACTACGGCGTCCTGTCTGGCAGTCTCCATCCCCAAACGAATTGCGTTCAGGGTTCCAAGCGGCTTCTCCTCCTGAACGTACTCTATCTTCAGGCCCCAGCGCTCATTCCCGAACTTTTTCCTGATCTTATCCCCGAGATGGGCGGTAAGCAGGATGACGCGGTCGAACCCCGCGCTCTTGAACTGGAAAAGTTGCCGATCCGTGACCGTGTAGCCATCCTTGAGTTCGAACAGCGCCTTCGGGGTCGTTTCCGTCAGCGGACGAAAACGCTTGCCTGGGCCACCGCACAATATCATGCCGAGCATCACGACCCCCCTTATACCTCCACCTTAGCATATTTTACTTTATTAGAGATAGTGGATTGAGGGGATGAGCCCGTGCGCATAGGTTTGTTCACAGACACGTTCCTTCCTCAGCGAAACGGGGTTGTGACGGCCATATTGGGTCTTGGTCCGGGGCTTGTCGAGAGGGGCCATGAAGTGTTCCTATTCTGCCCCAGAACTCGCCTGAAAGAATTTCGGGGTATGACCATCAAATCGTACCCATCCATCCGTTTCAGG
>JASEJC010000019.1 GCA_030016755.1 Candidatus Hodarchaeaceae archaeon
CGCACAGGGGCCAAGCGTTCGAGAGGCGGTGGAGAAGCTCGGGCTTACAGCGATCGAGAGGCCCGAACTCGAGAGGCTTGTGGCGGAAGTCGTGGCAGCCAACCGAAAACTTGTGGATGAGCGAGGGGCGGCGGCGATGGCACCGCTGATGGGAATGGTCATGGAGGAAGTGCGAGGGCGGGCTGATGGCAAGCTCGTGCACGAGCTGTTGGAGCGCGAGCTGAAGAAGAAAACCGGTGGCAAACCTTAAAACACGCAATGAAGGTATTTTGCTAGGTCTCAACATGCCAATCAAGGTGTTCGTCGCGAAAGATTATGACGAGATGAGCAAAAGGGCCGCAAAACTCATTGCTGATTCCATAAAAAACAAACCAAATATCATCCTCGGCTTGGCCACTGGAGGCACCCCTGTAGGCTGTTATAAGGAGCTCATCCGCATGCACAAGGAGGAAGGGCTCGATTTCTCCAAGGTTGTATCGTTTAATCTCGATGAGTACGTCGGGCTACCTTCAACCCACCCCCAGAGTTATCGATACTTCATGGACGAGAACCTTTTCCGCCATGTGAACATCAAGATGGAAAACACACATGTTCCCGATGGCTTGTCAGATAATCCCGAGAAAACTTGCAAGGAATTCGAGGAAGCCATAAAGAGGGCAGGTGGGATAGACCTCCAGCTACTTGGAATCGGGAGCAATGGCCACATAGCTTTTAATGAACCGGGTTCGCCGTTCAACTCCCGAACGAGAGTTGTGAGCCTTTCGGAGCAGACGATAAAGGACAACGCGCGTTTTTTCAAATCCATTGATGAGGTGCCTCGCCAAGCAATCTCAATGGGGATAGAAACTATCATGGAGGCAAGGGAAATCGTTCTTTTGGCAAGTGGTGAGGGAAAAGCAGACGCCGTTGCCAAATCTCTGGAGGGACCGATAACCACCGAGGTGCCCGCATCGGTTCTACAAAAGCACCCCAACTGCACTTTTATTCTCGATGAAGCAAGCGCGTCCAAGCTCACGCGGAAGGCTCGCTAGAGCTAGACCTTCAGTCGCCCATCGCTCATCAAGATTTTTCCGTCCAGCTTCACCGTTGGGTTGAGAAAAATTCCATCGACGTGGATTCCCGCTTTGACCCGCCCACCGAACGTTGAGTTGTCCCCAAGTGCGATGTGGCAGGTCCCCAGCACCTTCTCGTCCTCGAGTACGTTCCCGATCAAGCGCGCCTTCGGATTTGTGCCAACGCCGAACTCCGCCACGTTTTTGGATTTTGGACCAGCCTCATCTAACAACTTAGTGAGCCTTCGAGCAGGACCGCCAGAAATTTTCCTCGCGAGTCCTTTCTCAACCGATATTTCAATTCTCCCGCGCACCGTGTCGACCATTGACCCGTCCACGACCACGCGACCCTCCGCGGTTCCCTCTACAGGCGCGATGAAGGCCTCGCCAGCTGGGAGATTGCCGAAGTCGCCGGGGATGTGGAAAATTCCAGTGTCGGGATAGGCCCTCCGCCCCGCCACGCTGAGTCTAAGATCGGTCCCAGCCGGCGCGGTGATTTCGACTTCCGATGCACGGTCAAGCGATGCAGCGACTCGTTTTGTCAGTTTACTCACCTCTCTATAGTCCGCGAGCATGGCGCCCCGGCACATCATCTCCTCGGTTATCATCGGCATGGTCGCGATGCGGGCTCCAGCTTGGCTCGCGCGGAGGCGGGCTTGGGTATGGGTTAGTGAGTAGGTGGTAGGTGCGAGAACGACATCAGCAGCGCGCATAGCCTCCGCCACGAGCACTGGCGGCTCCTCACCGTGCCGCTTTCCTACCGGCATGCAAATCAAAGTAGTCTTGGTTCGGAGTTCGCGTGCGGCTTCGATGAGTGCCCTAGCGACTTTTATTCTCGGCGGGTCGGTGACTACGAGGACCTTTTCCCCCCGTTTCACACCCATGCAAGTTTTGACCGCAATTCGCGCGCCCCTCAGCAGTCCGCCCATATCAAGCCACTACTTTAAGAGCCCATTTTTGAAGAGTTCGTCCCTGAAAGCGAGCAGGACCTCGCGGACTCCTCCTTCATCTGGCGCGTGGATCTCGATGTAGTTGGTCGGGAAAAGGAGGAGATAGCTGCCGCGCCTGAGTTCAAATTTTACCACATCTTTGTTGGATGTTCGCACCTTGCGCGCTCGCGAGATGCGGTTCAAGATATCATTTAAACTGGTTTTGGAGCGAAGAGTCGTGATTGCACGGACTGACTTGACCATCGGCATGTCGAAAACATTATAGAGGCGCGGCATCTCGCTTACGCGTGGTTTATCCTCATCCATTCAAACCCCAAATCTCTTGGGGTGAAAAGAATTTAAGGTTGAGCTCAAACTCGCTTCGCAGCCATCCTAATATCGACATCGCGCACCGTTCGCCTTCCAGCATGTTCAGCGAGTTTCGCCGCCTCGCTTGCAATCGCCAACGCTTTCTCCTCCAAAACCTCTGCGAGCGCAATCGCGGCGCTCTCACTGACCCGCTTCGCGCCAGATTTTCGTATCACGCGATCTACAGCCGCGACGGGCAATTCAACCATTTATTCGCCTCCTCAATTATCTCCGGCCCCTTATTGAGCATATTTTTCTTTATTTAGACGGTATTTAAACCTATCCATAAAATGGGCTTTTTATCGGCATTTTTTCGCTGAAAAAAGTGTTTTATTTCACGATGACCGGCCATCGTCGGCGGCTAGGGCAGTACATAACGCTATAGTTATCGCAATAAAGTTCCATAGAAAATGAATCACAATTGCGAGCCCTAACCACCCGAGCATGTTTAGATATTTTCGGAAGCGTAGCACATCTCCAGGTCAGCTATGGTTGAAGCTCCAACGTGCATACATATGGAGAGGATTCGTTCCCATCCCGCACCGCCCATGACGTAAAAAACGCTTTCAGCAATTCCAAAACCTAGGCCCGCAAGCGCCCCAGCTATCAACCCATCTCGTTTCGAGGGGGATCCAACGCGATTGTCTTATGGCCACGATGAGGACCTATTTGTTTGAAAGGCTCTTGTGATTGCAGGCATGACAGCTAAAAACAGGTAGGCCGCTAATTGTACTAATTCCAGCAACACCAACTCCAGCAACAACGACTACTTGCAGAATCAGTGCGATGATAATTGCCGCCATTCCGCCGAGGATAGCCATGGCGCGCGTGATGAACTTGGCAGTGCCAAGGTTAATGCTGATACGATCGGACATGCGATCGATTCCCTCTAATTCGTGCTGGATCAATTCTCCTTGCTCCCTCGACAGAAATTTAAGCACGCACTCCTAATTGGCAGAGGTGAGTGTTTGTCATGTACGATAATCGCCGGTGGTACTTGGGGCGATGAGGGGAAAGGAAAGATCGTCGCCTACCTCGCGCTCAACGACAAACCAAAAATTATCGCTCGCGCAGGGGTTGGCCCGAACGCTGGCCACACCGTGTACTATCAGGGAAAGAAATTCGGGCTCCGTCAAATTCCATCGGGTTTTGTCTACGAGGACGCGCGCCTCCTCATCGGTCCAGGGGTACTCATCAACCCAGAAGTCGTGCTGGAGGAGGTCAAGCTCACTGGCGTCGGTGATAGGCTGGGCATAGACCGGCGCTGTACGGTGATTGAGCCCTCGCACATCGAGCAGGATAGGTCGTCGGAGCACCTTAAGGGCAAAATCGGCACCACTGGCACCGGTTGCGGTCCAGCGAACGTCGCGAGGGTCAACCGCACGGCTAAGCTTGCGGAGGGAGTGCCGGAACTCGAACGCTTTTTAGCGGATGTGCCAAAGGAAATCAACGATTCGCTTCGTCGCGGGGAGTCCGTGCTGATCGAGGGCTCCCAGGGCTTTGGCCTCTCGTTGATCCACGGCACTTACCCCTATGTGACGAGCAAGGACACGGCTGCCAGCACTCTGGCAGCGGACGTTGGGGTAGGGCCGACCAAGGTGGATGATGTCATGCTGGTTTTCAAGGCGTACGTGAGCCGCGTGGGGGCAGGGCCGTTCCCGACAGAGATCCCACAGGAGAAGGCGGAGGAACTCGGCATCGTCGAGTTCGGCACGGTGACGGGGCGGCGCAGGAGGATAGGGACATTTGATTTTGACTTGGCCAAACGCTCTGTTATGATAAACGGCGCAACGCAGCTGACGATCACGTGTCTGGACAGGCTCTTCAAGGGCGCGTCGGGAATTCGGAGCTGGGATCAGCTTCCGAGCGAGGCCAAGGAGTTCGTGGAAAAAATCGAGAAGGAACTCGAAGTCCCTGTGACCATAATTTCGACGGGCGCCGCGCTAGATAGTATAATAGACATGCGTGCCCAAAAGCTCTGAGGCGAAAGCTTGAAACGCATGGTGATAGCGGTCAGCGGTACTCCGGGCACGGGAAAGTCGGTTTTTGCTCGGGCGCTTGCGAAGAATCTCAAAGCTAGAGTGATAGACCTCAACGCGCTGATCGCCGAAAGGAAAATTTACACGCTTGACCCCGATGGCACAAAAGTCGCAGATATCCCGAAAATGCGGTTGGAGTTCTCCCGCGCGGTTCGAGCTTTCCGCGGCATGATCGTGGTCGAGGGGCTGCTGGCCCACCTGTTGCAAAAGAAGCTCCTCACCCACGTTGTCGTTCTCCGAACTAGGCCGAAAGTGCTCGAGCGGCGGCTTCGCGCTCGTGGTTACTCAAAGGCAAAGACCCGCGAGAATGTTGAAGCCGAGGCGTTGGACATAATTTTGTGGGAGGCGGTCCGCGCGCATGGTATCAATAAAGTTTACGAGATTGATACTACACGACTGAAACCTAGCTCGGCGGCAAGATTGTTTTTGAGGGCATTGGCGGGAAAAGTTTCACTTAAACCAGGTAAGGTCAGCTGGCTTGAGGAAGTCTTTTAATAATAATCAACAATTCTATTTGGCGATCGAATGGGTGGAATGGCTCGAACAGCACTATTGATGTTCGTGCTCACTGGCATGCTGCTGCTAATCGGGTTCGCAGCAGGGTATCTCACCGGCATTCCCCTAACTTATACCCTCGGAATTTTTCTCCTCATAGCCGTGCTGATGAACCTAGCCATCTACTGGTATGCGGACCGCTGGGTGCTGAAGCTCTACCGCGCGAAAATTGTCAGCGAGGCCGAGCAGCCCAAGCTCCACGGGATGGTCTCCCACCTAGCATCCAACGCGCGTTTGCCAAAGCCCAAGGTCGCGATTATTCCGATAGATACACCCAACGCCTTTGCAACGGGCCGCTCCCCCTCTCACTCGGTGGTTGCGGTTACCCAGGGGGCGATGGATATGTTGGACGATGAGGAACTCGAGGCGGTGCTGGGGCACGAGCTCGCCCACATCAAAAACCGCGACATGCTGATCAACACGATAGCCGCAATCATCGGAGCGGTGATTACCTACGTGATGTACTTCTCAATTTTTGCAGGTGGGCGAAGGGATCGCGGCGGTGGGGGCGGCATTCTGGCCATCTTGGCGATAATTCTTATACCGTTCGTGGCGATGCTTGTCAGGCTCTCGATATCCCGTGGGCGTGAGTACGGGGCGGATCGCGATGGGGCTGGCATTTCGCGCAAGCCGCTCGCGCTAGCAAACGCCTTGCGGAAGCTACAATCGGCGGCAAGGAGCAGGCCCATGCAGTGTGGTAATCCATCGACCGCCCACATGTTTATCGTAAACCCCTTCAGTGGGGTCAGACTGTCAGGCCTCTTCTCCACCCACCCACCGGCTGAGGAACGGATAAAGCGGCTCGAGCTGATGGCGAGGACGGGGCGGTTCTAGAATCCTAAAAGTGCTCTGCCATAAATGTGCAGAAATATCTCCAAAATGATGATTGCTATCGTGAAGATCAGCACACTTTTTGGCGAGATCCTCACCCCGTGCCCCTCCTCCTGGAAGTAGCGTATCAGCCCTGCGCTGGTTGGGGGCATCTCTTCTCCTCGCCTGCGCATTCGGTCACCAGTTCTACCTGGGGGCTTGGAAGTTTAAGTCTTCCGCCAGCGGTTCAGTTTTTATGAGATTCATAGTGGGTAGCGTTGATTGGGATGGTGTAACCCCCCAGTTACACTGTAACTCCCCGGTTACACACCTAATTTTTAGCAGCCATTAAGCACGACAATTCCTTAAGCAATTTCTGATGTGTGTAGAGGTCCTTTCTGAGAACACGAAATGCTTTTTCCCTGCTCTCCTGAATGGCCAGCCACACAATTTTTCGAAGATTCGTGTTGGAAGGATGGGTGCCGTTCAGCCGCAACCACTTGGTAACAGCGGCCCGGGAAACCCCCAGATCTCTCGCAAGACATTTCACCGATCCCCTATTCTCTAACAGTAAAGAAATTAGCTCGACCCTCGCAGATCTGCTGATGTACTCACATGGTCCGTCGTGTTGCCCGCGCAACCCAATCCCGCCGAGGCTTTGGGTGGAGGTTCTTTATAAGGAAGCAACATCGCCGTGGGAGTGTAACTCCCCAGTTACAGTGCAACCCCCCGGTTACACCCTGCTCAAGACATGAACTGGCGTTGGAGGGCAACCACTTCCGTGCTGTCGGTGGCGCGAGCGTAGGCTTCGAGGGGCTCGCGGTTCAGGTCGAGGAAGGTCGGGCCCCACTTGAAGAGACCTAGGATATCCTCCGCAAGACCTTTCTCCCCTAGGATGAACAGCGCAGCCGCAAGCGCCTCAGCAGTACTCAGTGTGGTGGGCCGCCCATAATAGGTTGGGTTAGTAGCGACCAAGTAAGGCAATGCGCGAGGCACCATTCGCCTCCTGAGGCGTAGAATATGTTTAATTCTCTTCCAAGAACAGTCGAGGGCAACTACACCGCGGTTTTTCAGTGTTTCAGCGTCAGCTTTCGATAAGGCTTTCTCAGCGAATGGGTCAAGGAGGATGGCTCCTGAGGGCAGCTCCTGCAGGTTATAGACCATCTTGATTTTGCCAGCACGATATAGACGCATAGCAGTACACCGTTTCGGGTCACACTCGCGCGCATTGTAGACTATCAACTGCATATCGTCCAGACATCCACCTTGATAGACTTAAAGCTGTGGCCGTGAATGGGTGCTTGGGTTCGGCATGGCGAGGCAGGTGTTCTCCAATGCTATCATCCTCGAGGGTGAGGAGCTTGAGGCCACTCGCGGATACCTTGTGGTTCGTGATGGCGCAATAGAACGGATTTCAGGTGGCGCTGCGCCCGGAAGGGCCGTTAATCTAAAATATGGGTTCATCCTCCCACCGTTCATAAACGCCCACACTCATATCGCGGATTCGGTCGCGAAGGAGCTCTATCTTGGCAAGGAACAACCTCAGGTAGTTGCCCCAGGGGGAGTTAAGTTCAGGGCATTGAGCTCTACCCCCCTCAAGGACATCATCACCGCGACCCGCGCGGCACTTCTCGACATGTTTTCCACCGGCACGCTTGCCCACTGTGATTTTAGGGAGGGAGGTGTGGCAGGCGTGGACATCCTGCGGCGGGTTTCTACCACTCCGGTGAAATCGTTTATTTTGGGTCGTCCCCTCAATTTCAGGGAGCTTTCCAAGGTCTTGGCTAAAGCAGATGGAATCGGCCTACCATCGCTGAACGCTTTTAGCCCAGACGAACTTGGAGAGATTGCCCACCAGACGCAGATGGCAAATAAACTTCTTGCGGTCCACGTGGCTGAAACTCGAGCCGCTCAGGAAGTTTCAGCAGAGCAGACGGGTGAAGGTGAGGTAAAACGAGCTCTTGAACTCCACCCTTCTTTTGTCGTGCACGCCACCCATGCAACCGCGGATGATTTTTTATCTCTTCAAAAAAGAGGCGTTCCAGCTGTTTTCTGCCCAAGGGCGAACAGCATTTTAGGCGCAGGGGTGCCACCTATCCACCTAGCCCTCGAGGCCGGGACGAGGTTCTACTTTGGAACCGACAACGTATTGGCGTGCCAGCCGAACATGTTTGAAGAGATTTCGTTCGCCTGGGCATGTCTGCGCGCTTCCAACCCGGCGGCGGGAAGCGATGAGGCACGCAAACTCCTGATGGCAGCCACGGTAGAGCCGTTGAGAACATTCGATCTCCCATGGGGCCCGATAGCCGAGGGCGGGAGGGCGACATTCATGCTGCTTGCTAGGGGGAACAACCTCCAGAATCTCTCGGACATTTACGCGGGGTTGATAAATCGTGCTCGCGCCGACAACATCCAAGCGGTTTTCTTGGACGGGAAAATCGTTATAAGCCGAGGCGATAAGAAAAAATTGGTGTTCTGGTAAATCAATCTGCATAGTCAATAGTGGATGTGGGAACATGCTGGTAAAAGATGTGATGACGAAAGATGTCAAGTGGGTAGAAGTGCCGGGTTCCCGAGCTGAAGCTCTCGAACTTTTGAGAAAGCTTGGGGCAAGCGCGGTCCCTGTGGTCAAGCGCGGGACGGACGAGCTTGTGGGTATGGTCACCTTGCGTAAGATATTTGAAACTCCTGATGAGGAACAACTTGCGATGCTGGTGGATCGGGATGTCCCCTCGGTGGCGGTGGATGATAAACTGGAGGCTGCGGCGAGTCAGCTCCTGAAGGCTCGTGTTCGAAGGTTGCCAGTGCTGAAGAACGGAAAATTAGTGGGAATAATCACGGTCAGGGACATAGTCTATCGGGCACTCGCTGAGATGAACATAGAAAAACCAGCCGCGGACTACATTCGCCCTCACGTAATCGCCGTATGGGACGGCACCCCGTTAAAGGCCGCGGTCGAGATAATGGACCTCTCCGGTTTCCGCGGGCTACCGGTAATCGACGAGGAAGGCAACTTGGTCGGAATCATCGATGACTCCGACATCATCAAGGTGAGCAATGTGGAGGTTAATTCTAAAATGAGTCAGATGGCGGGGCGAAGTGAGGGCGATAGCTGGACTTGGGACAGCGAGGCGCGCATCTACATCACGAAGCGGAAACTAAAAATCCCAGACAAGCTCGTGAAAGATGTGATGGCGAAAGAACTCATCACGATAACACGAAAGACCCCGGTGAGCAGAACCGCCCAGTTGATGAAACAGCATCAGGTGGAGCAGACCCCAGTCATAACCGCAGATGGCAAATTAGCCGGGATCGTGCGAGATGTCGACCTGCTTCGCGCCTTGGTTAAATAATCATTTTGTACCCATGTTTGTACCGCGATTTGGACGGAGATAGAGACGGCTGGTAGTTTTTTAGGTTTGAAAAGGTTCAAGAATTGCGGTGAGCAAGTGGTCCACAAGCACGAGGAAGTTATGGAACTCGCTAAGCGGCGCGGGTTTATCTGGCCGTCTTTTGAGATTTACGGCGGGGTCGGTGGGTTCTACGATTTTGGGCCGCTTGGGACCATCTTGAAAAACAAAATCATCCAGAAGTGGCGCGAGTTCTATGTTATCGGGGAGGGCTTTTTCGAGATAGACTCTCCCAGCGTCATGCCGGAGGAGGTTCTGAAGGCGAGCGGGCATGTTGATCACTTTGTCGATGCTATGGTCGAGTGCAAAAAGTGCGGCACCGCGTTTAGGACTGCAGACCTCGCGCGCGAACAGACCGGCAAGGATATCGAAGGCATGTCAAAAGAGGAGATGGAGCAGTTCATCGGGAAAAATAGGGTTCGCTGTCCCGATTGCGGTGGCGAGCTTGGGAAAATTTTCGATTTCAACGCGATGTTCCGAACAACGATTGGCCCCGGAAGCAAGCGTGTGGCCTACCTGAGGCCGGAAACTGCGCAAGGAATTTTTATAGATTTCAAAAGGCTTCAGCGCTATGCTCGCGGCAAGCTGCCGTTCGGAGTAGTCCAGATTGGCAAGGGTTATCGTAACGAGATTTCCCCGCGCCAAGGTGTCATAAGGCTCCGGGAGTTCACGATGGCGGAAGCCGAGGTCTTCTTCGACCCAGAGGACCCTCACCATCCCAAATTCTCCAACTGCGCTGACGAGAAGATCCGATTGTGGCGTGCCGAAGACGAGGTCGAAGGCAGGGAAAAACTGACAGAGGTCACCGCAGAACAGGCGGTCAAGAAAAAATTTGTCTGCAATGAACTCATGGCATACTACCTCGTGCTAACCAAAAAATTCCTGTGCGAGCTTGGCATCCCTGAGAATGCAATCCGTTTCCGGGAGCAAACCCCGGGCCAACGGGCGCACTACTCAAGTGAGACTTGGGACGCTGAGGTCGATACCGCGCGGTTTGGTTGGGTCGAGGTAACCGGGCTGGCCTACCGCACCGATTATGACCTCTCTCGTCATGCGGAGTTCAGCAAAGAGGACCTAACGATATTCCGCGCCGATAAAAAACGCAAGGTGCTCTGTCATGTGATTGAGCCATCCTACGGCATCGATCGCCCCCTCTACTGCATGCTGGAACACGCATACACGACAGACGGAAAGCGCAAATACCTCAGGCTGAAAAAAGAGCTCGCCCCCATCGAGGTTGGCGTTTTTCCGCACCTCAACCGTGACGGCATGCCTGAGAAAGCCCTCGAAGTGCACAGGAGTTTGAAGTCGAAAGGTTTCATGAGCGAGTACGATGATGCGGGCTCAATCGGGCGTCGGTATGCTCGCGCAGACGAGATTGGCATCCCCTATTGTGTGACGATAGACCATCAAACTCTAAAGGACGGCACGGCGACGATAAGAGACCGCGATACAGCCGCACAAGTTAGAGTAGCGCTGGCGGAGCTCCCCAGCATTTTGCGCTCCTTGATCTGTGGCGAAGTACAGCTAGGGGAGGTCGGCGAGCCCGTCAAAAAATGAGGAAGTACAGCACCGGCAGGGCGATGAACAGGGAAACTAAAGTAAGGTAAAAGACCAGCGCGCCGTAGAGCTTCAGGTCGAGCTTGTAGTTATATGCGAGAATCATGTTGAAGACCGCAGGGGGCATTATCGCTTGGATCATGGCTGGTTTTGGGGTGATGTCAGTGCCCACGCTCAATCCAAGTACAAGTATTGTGAGGTAAGTGACAAGCGGGCAAACCAGAAATCTCAATGCGCCGACCGTGACCAGCGCTCCAGCATATTTGCGCGGGCTCACTAACGGCATCTGATATCCAACTAACAGTAACATCAAGGCGAAGAAAGGTTGAGCTAGGTGAATGTCGAAAGTGTTGCGCGCCACATCCGGAATTGCGGCCCCAAAACCGACGAAGAGCAGAGCGACGATGAGCGCAAAGGCAGCTGGAAAAGTAACCACATTTTCGACCACAAAGCCAAGGGTCACGCGTTTCTTGGCAGCTGAGGACGCAAGCGTTACCCCGAAAATCAGGTGCGGAATCCCGATCCCCATGGCGAAAAGTGCAGCTGGCCCAAGCCCATCACCCCCCACCAACGCGAAGACAATTGGGAAGCCGAGATAGGTGACATTCATGAAGGCCGAGTTCATGGTTATCGCGATGGTGGTTTTTCTATCGTCTTTGGCCAAATGAGAGAGTGCAACGGCGGATACGAAGCATACACCCATCCCGATGAACGCTAGCACGAGAGCATTCCCGAAACCTAGAATTTGCGTAAGGTTGTAACGGGCTATTGAGATGAAGATCACGATGGGCAATACCACCCACAACACGAACACGTTGAGGAAGCGAAAACTGATCTTCGCTGGTCGGGCTAAAATCTTGATGCGGTTTGTGATGGCCCTTATAGCTATCCCGAGCAGCACGAGTGAGAAGACGTAAATTGCTGGTCGCAAGAAAGTTTCCAGCGTGGGCTCACCCATTCACGTAGCGCTATATGTCTCTTTCAACTTTCTCCAACGCTTCCCCGAAAATCTCCAGCCCCACGTCGGCTTGCTCCTTGGTCAGCACGAGCGGAGGCGCAAGACGGAGCGAGGAAGCCCCGGCACCTAGGAGCACGAGCCCGCGTTTAAAAGCCTCGTTCATGAGAGCATTTCGTTGCTTGGTCGCGGGTTTCTTCGTGCGCTGATCCTCTACAAATTCGATGCCTATCATCATCCCCTTGCCGCGCGCATCTCCGATCAGCTCATGTTTTTCTGAGAGTTCTTTGATCCGTTTCAACAGGTAGCCGCCTACCCTCTCAGCGTTTTGGTCAAGCCGTTCTTTTTCCAAGACATCAAGCGTAGCCAGCGCAGCTTCACATACTACTGGATTTCCGCCCAGCGTGTTTTCATGTGCTCCGGGATCCCATTCCATCAGCTCAGCGCGCGAAACTGCTGCACCGCATGGGAGGCCAGCCGCGAGCGCTTTGGACAAGGTGATGATATCAGGTTCAACCCCCCAGTGCTCGCAGGCGAACCACTTGCCCGTGCGACAGAAGCCCGTTTGCACCTCGTCCGCGACAAAGATGATGTTGTGCTTTTTACACAGCTTCACGAGCGCTGGCAGGTAGTCATCGGGAGGCACGATGTAGCCCTCGGCACCCTGGATGGGTTCTACAATCAGGCAGGCTAGGTCGTCGGGCGGGATGACTTTCTTCAGCATCGTCTCCTCAATATACTCCACACACCAGAGCCCACACTCTGGATATTCTTGCTTGAAGGGGCAGCGATAGCAATAGGCGTAGGGGACGTGGAAGACTCCCTGCATCATCCCCTTGAAGTGGCGGCGGGCAGCAACGCTTGTCGTGGTAAGCTGGAGCGAGCCCATGGTGCGGCCGTGGAATCCGCCTATGAATGCGAGCACATAATAGTTGCGCGTATTCCACTGCGCGATTTTCAACGCAGCCTCCACAGCCTCCGTGCCCGAGTTCCCGAGAAAGACGCGCTTCTTGAACTTGCCCGGAGTCACCTCGCAAAGTCGCTCCATCAGCTCGACTTGAGGCAAGGTGTAAAAATCGCAGCTGTTCACGAATATCAGCTTATCCGACTGGCGCTTGATCGCTTCCACGACCTTTGGGTGGCGATGGCCGATGTTCGTCACCGCGATCCCCGAGCTGAAGTCCAAAAACACGTTTCCATCTATATCCTTCACCCAAACTCCCTCCTCCTCGGCCCCCACCAGCGGGGCGGTTCTCGTCAAGGAGGTCGAGGTCACAGCGCGGTCTCGTTCGATGAATTTCCTCGCCTTCGGCCCTGGCGGCGTCACCACAATTTTCGGTCGCTTCACTTTCTCCATCTCTTCACCTTCCACTAGTCGGCTTTCAAATTGCCTTAAAGGTTGATAAATTTTTTCCTTGCCCAACAACACCTTCACCTTGATAAATATTAATAATAAAATATATTTTTTAGAATAGATAAATTTAAATAGATATTATTCTATATAGTTGGCAAGGAGGGAAGAGAGTGGGTGAAAAACTAAAGAGGAGCGTGAGTGAGTTATTTTTACAAGATAAGCCGTCAAAGATACTTATTTACCTAAAAAAGGAAAATAAACCGTTATATACGGCGATAATCTCGAGAGAGGTGGATGCGACATACGCCCATACTTTAAATGTCTTGGCAGATTTTAAAAAGCTAAAATTTGTCAGTTTTAAAGAATCAGGGCGAATAAAACTGGTTAATCTGACTGAATTGGGCTCAAAGGCGGCCGGAATTCTGATCAGCTTCATAGATTTACTAGAGCTCGGTGAAATCGAAAGGGAGATGGATCAGACGTATGAAAAGGAAATAAAGGGAAAACTTAGGGAGGAAATGAATAAAGAGGCTATATCTAAACAATTTGATAAATTAAAAGCAAAATTAAATAGATATATAGAAGAAAAACCTACAAACGTGTCTATTTTAGCTAGAAAGCTTTTAAAAAAGGCAGATGACGTTTTGGCCGAGGCATTCGGGTACCCTCCGGGCTGAAACCGTTATCTAGGGTTACAAAATCCCTCTTGTAAAGTCACTACCCGAAACAAGAAGGCCTCTAGGTCAGAATTCTTCGCCAAATCATCCCCCTGGACTCGGCTATATACTTTATATAAGGTAACGTGGTGTGATCGGAAATCGGTTGCTTTGTGGTTGAGTGACTTTTGAAGAGTTCTAAAATTACTCACCATAAGGCTTAAATACCAAAATCACCCATTAATAGAGTGAAAATTACCCAGCAAAGGTGATAATGTGGAGGAAAGAGGCGGCGCTGAGAGGCTCTTGGCATTGGCGTACGGCAACCACCCTAAGAGCTCCTCGCTGAAGCCGGAGGCGCTGAGGGTGTTGAGGGCGCTGAGGGAAGGGGCAAAGGGCATCGACGAGCTGGCGGGGGTGCTCGGCCTGGACCTGATTTCACCGGCGGGCCGCAAGCACTTCTATGTTTTGTTAAGGCCGCTTCGCGAGACTGGGATGATCTCGACGCGCCGGGCCGGGGGCAAGACGATTTACTATTTGAGCTACGATGGGTTCAGCCAGTTCCTGCGCGACATCCGGAAGGAGGCCGAGTACTGGTTAACGCCCGAGGCACCCAGGGAAGAAATTAAATGAAGTGAAGTATCAATGGGAATTGGAGTGAGGGCGTGACTAGAAAAACCGGGAAGCTAGCCGTGAAGGCGCGACAGCAGATGCGCGCCGCGAAGCTGGCGAAGTACAAGCGCGAACTGGCGGAGGCGGGGGTAAGCCTGAGCCTGCCGAAGCCGTCGGCGGAGGCGCGGAAGCAGAAGGAGGAGGAGCTGAAGCGCCTGTACGCGGAACTTTTCCCGAAAAAGGCGGAGCCCGAGCGAGCGGAGCAGCCCGAGCAGCCCCCGGAGCAGGAGCGGGAGGAGAAGGCGGAGGGGCCGCCTAAGGAAGAGGAGCAGCCAGCTGAAAGCGAGCAACAGGAACAAGCCGAGCAGCAGCCCCAAGCCGAGCAAAAGGAGCAGGCCGGACGACAAGAGCAGGTGAGCGAACCTCAAGAGAAGCAAGAGGCGCAGTCGGACTGAATGCGTTATGTCGGCTAGCCAGCGAGCTACCCCGAAATAGGCACCTTAGGCACGCCCGGTATCTCCTCACCCCAGCTCGTGAGGTTAACTAACGGCGCCCCCAGCTCCTCGGCGAGCCACGTCAACAGCTCCTTGCAAATCTCGAGTTTGATGAGCTTACGCGAGAGGTCCTTGTCTCCCGAGTGCCTGCCGATTTTAGTCCCAAAGTCCATCCCTGCGAGGTAAATCTTGCTTGCCCCAAGCTCGTGAGCCATGAAGGCGGCGCGGTCTCCGTCCGTGAACCCCCCGAAGTTGTAGAGTTTGCCGAACGGTTCCACTTGTGTGGTACCGATAATGCGTTCTTTGAGCTTGGAGGCTATCTTGCGCACCTGTGGGGCATTGTCACCGTGGGCATGCACGACGAGCCAAGAGCCCCGCCGCCAGGCCTCGAGCTGGTCCTCGACCGCGCCGTCTAGGTCTGTGACAATGACATCGGGATCGCGATATCTGAGCACGGCTGAGGTCGCACCATCCGCCGCAAGCAGAACCTTGTTCAGGTGACCAGCCCGCTCAAGTTTCTCGAGGTCGATATCGAGCGAAGGCCCAGCGCCGAAGACGATGCACTCGCGCCCACCCACGAGATTCCTCAGACTCGCGAGTTCTGGTT
Source organism: Candidatus Hodarchaeaceae archaeon (assembly GCA_030016755.1). Lineage (GTDB taxonomy): Archaea > Hadarchaeota > Hadarchaeia > Hadarchaeales > Hadarchaeaceae > JASEJC01. Next base: position 15,403 of record JASEJC010000019.1, read on the forward strand.
CGGGGAGGAGACCATCAAGCACCTTGGCTGCGTTTACATCCGCTTTTCGGTCCAGTCCCAGCTGTTTCACGATGCGATCATACCAAGGGCGCCAGAGTTCCCAACGCATGTCTCTCAACCCACGACTTCTAGCGCGATCTCTTCCCCGCGGTGGTTGTAAGCTTTCCAGGAGCGCTCATCGTAGGGGTAAGCCGCTATGATGTGCACGTACCCGAACTTCGCGAACAGCATCAAGTCCTCCTCAGAAGGCGAGGCGCTCGGGGAGGGGTGACTGTGTACGGTGCCGCAGGCGCTCGGGTCGATTGGGAGCATGTGGAGCCTTAGCACAGCTGATTCATCGGATGAAAGGGTTCCGGGTAACAAGAGCACTTCCTTGACTACATCTCCAACAGCGCGTAACACCCCTGCGAACTCCTGGGGATGGCAGGAACGAGAAGCCCCCAAAATGAACTCAAGCGTTTCCCTGTCGATGCGGGAGATTTGCCGCATTCAATCAGCGCTCACAGCACACCACGCGCAGTTTCATAACCAGCTAGCGCGCTCATCCACGTCTGTTCGAGTTGCCTGAAGGGTGGGTTAGGGAGG
>JASEJC010000001.1:0-3368 GCA_030016755.1 Candidatus Hodarchaeaceae archaeon
GCATCGCGCTAGTCGCTACAGAGATTTTCACGCCTGGATTCGGTGTGTTTGGGGTGGGCGGTGGGGTGGCCCTCATCTTGGGGCTCATGATGGTTGGCGTTCACAAAGAGCCGTGGATCGAGGTCTCCGGCGACTTGATCAAGGGGATAGCAATAGCCCTAGTCATAGCCATCGCCGTGATAATCTTATTGATCACACGCACCGTGAAGAAGCCGCCGGCCGTGGGTAAAGAGGAACTGATCGGCCAAGTTGGGGTTGCTGTAACCGGCATTGCCCCCAGAGGATTGATAAAGCTGAGGGGGGAACTCTGGACAGCTACCTCAGAGGAGCACATAAAAGAGGGAGAAGGCGTCATCATCAAGGATGTAAAAGGGATAATGCTCGTTGTTCGAAAACACAAGATGCGAAAGAAGAAATAATCTATTTTTCCTTCGCCTTTCGCAGCGCGGCGGTCAACCCAGCAACTTCTCCGAGTTGAGTCCCAACTTGGGTCGGGGTCACCACTATCAGGTTCTTCTCTCGTGCTATCTCTGTGAGCGTCTGGAGCTCTCGAAGCCTCAGCGCTGCCGGGTTCTCCTCGTACTGCTTCGCGGCTTCGGTCATCCTCTTCGCCGCCTCGAACTCGCCTTGTGCCATTATCACCCTTGACCGTCGCTCCCGCTCCGCCTCCGCCTGTTTCGCTATCGCGCGAAGCATCTCCTCGGGGAGACTCACATCCCTTATCGTGACTGAACTTACCTTTATTCCCCACACGTCGGTGGCCTCATCTAAGATCTTCTGAAGCCTTGCGTTCAGTTCATCCCGTTTGGACAACAATTCATCAAGCTCCGACTGTCCCAACACATCGCGCAGCGTGGTCTGGGCAAGCAAACTTGTGGCCATTATATAATGCTCCACCTTCATGATTGCGTCAGACGGATTCACCACCCGCATATAAACAACTGCATCGACGTTTACGCTCACGTTATCTTTAGTGACCACCCTTTGTTTCGGCACGTCAAGGGTTATCGTGCGCAGGTCGACCTTCATTATTTTTTCAATCCCGGGTATGATTAGGAAGAGCCCTGGGCCCTTGATGCCCGCGAACCTGCCCAACCTGAATTTCACTGCCCGTTCATACTCGCGCAGGATTTTTATCGCGAATGGCAGGATAAGAATGACAATGGCGATGATAAATATCAGCACGCCTTCCAACGGTCCTATACCCACAGGTTCACCAAAAGTAATCTGCACATCGATGTTAAAAAGCTATATCCGTGCTCTTTTCCCAGCGCCCGCCCGAGCCATTGCCCCTCTGAGCAATCTCTTCAGATGATTCCTTTTGCGTTCCCAGTTGATAGAAAGGGAAATCAACGCAACTCCGGTTATCTCCAACAGGGCTCCAACACACCATTCCAGCAAGCCTCTTGCAAAGAGTTCGATTACGAGCATCCCGGCCACGATGCAGATAATCGCAAGCAAAAAGGCGCTGGCCTCCCTCACCCTATAACTCTCGATTTTTGCGCGTATCTCCGAAAAGCTCCGCATCGTCTCAGATGGTTCGATTGGTTTTTCCGCGGGGAGTGAGCTGCGGCAGCCAGGGCAAACGCTGGCCTCGTCATCGATTATTGTGGCGAAGCATCTTGGGCAGGTACGTACCAAGGCACTACCGAAATCAGTTATTGTTTTAAAAGTAAGGCTTTTGGTCAAATTTGATGATGAATCAACGCGGGTGGTAAAATCAGGACGAAAGAGCTAATGCTGCTAAGCGTGGCGCTCGTGTGCGCGTCATTTGCTGTAGCCGTGGCGATTTATTACTTAACTACCCCGAGATATCCAACCTACCCATTTCGCGGATCATTCGTGACCAAGGACTCCATCACGGTGAAAATCGTCGAAACCGCTCCTGAAGGCCTTGACAACCCAAACATCCAAAACACTCCGGATGCCTGGATAGAACTGGTCGAGAACGCAAGCGAAACGATCGATATGGAAATCTACACCATATACAAACGTTCCAGCGGCCCAATCGCTGATTTCCACAACGCAATTTACAGCGCGGCGGCACGCGGCGTCAGGATAAGGATGCTAATTGATAACGAGATCTACCAATACCAAGAGACGCGTGCGCTGATGGACGAGTTCGACGCAAATGAAAATATCGAGGTTCGTCAATTTAGCGAGCCCATGCACTCCAAAGTGATAATTGTGGATAATAGGGTGGCGTACGTCGGCAGCGCAAACCAGAGCCACACGGCTATGGAAAGCAACCGTGAGGTGGGTCTTGTCGTGCGCAGTAGTGAATTAGCTAGGGGGCTGGAAGCGATATTCGAAGCTGGTTGGACCGGTGACGAGAACCAGCCAGGCTTTGAAAACGGGTGGACCATACAATGGATTTACCCTGTGGCGACGCCGATCAAGGTCCCCGCCTGGGTAGCGGACACCGAGAAAACGATTATTGGATTGATAAATTCAGCACAGCACACTGTCCGTGTACCAGTTTATGTTTTTTCCGGGCGCCCCCTCACGCTTCGAGATGCCGTTGAGAATGCAGCAGCCCGCGGTGTCATCGTCCAGATAATGGTTGATGCTGATTATGGTCCCAGCGAATACCCCTTCTTAATGACATTGGCCGATAATCCCAACATACAGATAAAGACGATTGATTTTGGTTACTCATCGGCTCACTCAAAGGTGGTGGTCGTCGACGGTGAGCGGGCATACGTCGGAAGCGCAAACTGGTCAAGCTCATCGATGACATCTCGCCGGGAGATTGGCATAGCATTTCAAGATTCAACACTTGCATCGGCCTTGGAGAGCATTTTCAACACGGACTGGGAAAGCAGTTATGCCAAGTGGATAAAAGAGCCGCCGGGCCCGCTGGTTCAAATTCTTACCAACGCTGGAATCATCCTTGTGGTCCTTGTTTTAGGAACGGTGGCGGTATTGTACTGGCGCCGTGCCAAGTCAAAACACAAAAAAAGAAAATGGATTGCGGAGCTCTGGGCGTCATCGGGCCACGAGGTTTAAGTGGAGCCGCCGCCGAGGATTGAACTCGGGACTTCCACCTTTTTGTGCATGTACATACCAAGGTGGCGCTTTTGGCCTAGCCCTGGACTAGTCTACCAACTGAGCTACGGCGGCCCAATTGGAACTGGCTTTTAAATTCTAAAAGGCTTCCCAAGGTTAGCGCTTTAATAATATTGAACGATATGGGTGCGGGGATGAAGTGAAAGTTGGAATTATCGGCTGCGGTAACCTAGGTAGCTCCTTGGTGAAAGGTTTTCTAAAAGTTGGCGCATTTAGGGAAAGAGAGATCATCGTAAGTGATCTAAACGCGGAGAGACTCAGGCAACTGAAAAAACTCGGCATCCAAACCATGACTGATA
>JASEJC010000001.1:3378-69622 GCA_030016755.1 Candidatus Hodarchaeaceae archaeon
CCCTTTATTAGCTGCCGACATAGGGGTGCTGGGGAGAGGATGAGAGTCGGATTCATAGGTTGCGGCAATTTGGGATTCTCGCTCGTGCGCGGGCTCCTAGGGTCAGGCGCTTTGAAAGCTGGAGAAGTCATCGCCAGCGACTTGATCGGGGAAAGGCTCAAGAGGCTGCGGAAGCTCGGGATCAAAACGACAATCGACAACAAGAAACTTGTAGAGAGCTGCGAGGTCGTCTTCCTCGCGGTCAAGCCGGACGCCGTCGAGTCCGTGCTTAAGGAGGTAGAGGGGGTCTCCAAGGGCAAGCTTTTCATCTCCGTCGCGGCTGGGGTTTCAACCAAGTTCATCGAGGCGCGGACGAGGGCGCGGGTAGCAAGGATCATGCCCAATATCTGCGGAGCCGTTGGTGAGATGGCATCGTGCTTCTCATTGGGCAAGGATGCTACTAGCCAGGACCAGAAACTTATCAAACGGCTGTTGGGTAGTATTGGGATTACCTTCAAGATTGATGAAAAACTCATGGACGCTATCACTGGCCTTAGCGGGAGCGGTCCGGCCTACTTCTACCTATTCATCAGGGCCCTGCAGGAGGCGGGGGTGCAGCTCGGCCTTTCGAGCGAAGTCGCGCTGAAGCTCGCCGCCCAGACCGCAAAGGGTGCAGGAGAGATGGTATTGAAAATGGGCGCAACCGAGGACTTGACGCGGCAGGTCTGCACCCCTAAGGGCACCACGATCGAAGGCATCAAAGTGCTTGAGGATAGAAAGGTTGCAGACGCGATTAAGGAAGCCGTAAAGATGGCCGCTAAGCGAGCAAGGGAGCTATCTAGGTAGCATCACTTCGGAGCCTGGGCACCCTGTTCTTCTTGAGCCTCTGCCAGCCGCCTCTTGATCTGGGCGGGCAGCTCTTTCGCCTTCTCGTAGGCGGCGCGGAGTTCCGCGAGTGCCTTATCGAGGACGGCTTGGGGGGGCGCAGCTATCTTGCGCCTGCGGGTGCGGTCCGCCTCGTAGATTACCTCCTCGAACCTGAGCGTGTGGATGTTCCAGAGGTAGTCGCCCAAGAGGACCACGGCGACGAAGATGCGCTTGCTTTCCGGGTCCTCGAAGTGCTTTTCGGCGAGCAGGATTGTGTAGGAGATGAACCAGTCGTACTCCTTCTCGAGCGCCCCTAAGAACTTTGGAGCGTTCACACTTTTTCCCAAAATGTCGACTTCCATAACAGCCCCGCTAGACCTCGGTCCGCAAGGACTTAAAAATATGGCGCACGGCGAAATCAGCCAAAACTGGTATTTATTCGGTGCTAGGAAGGGTTATGGGAGCTGGGTGGGTGGCAAAAAAACATCACGTGAACTTGCGGTCGATGTCGATGCTATTTTGAGGGGGCTTCTGCGCGGAGAGCTCACCATCGAGCAGGCGAGGCGGAGGCTGGCGGCGCTCAACGTGCGGCGAATCAGGGACCTCGCGAGGCTGGATGTGGGGCGGGCCCATAGGGTAGGCGTTCCTGAGGCGGTACTGGCAGAGGGAAAGGACCCGAAGACCGTTGCCGAAGCGGCGGCGGCCTTGGCCCGGGCCAGCGGCTACGCGCTGGTGACCCGAGCGAGCGAGGCCCACCTGAAAGCAGTCAAGGCAAAGCTTCGGGGCAACTTCAAGCTCGAACACAACCCGCTGGCCAAGACCCTGCTGGTGAAGAAGAAGGGCCACGTTTTTCCGAAGGGCGGGAAAATTGGGGTGCTCGCCGCGGGGACGGCTGACGTTCCAGTGGCGGAGGAGGCTGCGGTGGCGGCCGAGGTGATGGGCTGCGAGGTGCTGAAGGCGTACGACGTGGGGGTCGCGGGAATCCACAGGCTTTTCGGGCCGCTCGAGCGAATGCTTAAGGATGGGGTATCGGCCTTGGTTGTCGTGGCAGGCATGGAGGGAACGCTTCCATCCTTAGTCTCAAGCCTGACAGATGTCCCGGTGGTGGGGGTGCCGACATCGGTGGGGTACGGGGTCGGGGTAAAGGGCATTGGAGCGCTGATAACCATGCTCCAGTCGTGCTCACCAAAAATTGCGGTATGCAACATAGATAACGGGTACGGTGCGGGGGTCTTCGCGGCGCTTGTAGCTAGACAAAAGACGCGCTAAGTTCGCAGGGCTTTTCTTATATCCTCGCCTGTAATTGGCCCTTCCCTCAGAATTTTCAGGTGTTTCGTGCTCAGGTCCACGACTGTCGAGGGCGTGCGGAGCTCGCATCTTCCCGCGTCTAGGGCGAGGTCAACTTTATCCCCTAGTTGCTCCAAGGCCTCCTTTACCGTCGTGGGGGGAGGGCCGCCGGAGACGTTGGCGGAGGTAGTCGTGATGGGCCCTCCGGCGAACTCTATGAGCCTGAGCGCGGCGGGATGATCTGGGACCCGGATGCCTACCTTCCCCGTGCCGGAGGTCAAAAGTTTCGAAACGGTTGGCTTGGCCTTGACCACGACGGTGAGGGGGCCAGGCGCAAATTTTTTGAGAAGGGTTTCGGCGACCGGCGTGAGCTCAGCAACTTGGCGGGCCATCTCGATTGAACTCACGGCAACTGAGATCGGGCTCTCCAGAGGTCTGACCTTCGCCGCGAAAACTTTGGCAACGGCTTCATCTGAGCAGGCGTCGGCGCCCAGTCCGTAGACCGTCTCGGTGGGATAGACTACCAAACCGCCCGCCTTTACCACGGCAGCGGCTTTTGTAATCGCTCTGGAGGCAGGTGCCTTTTTGCCGACTTTCAAAATTTTAACCGCCACAGCATCCCGATTCTTTTCCACTTCCGCTGTTATTTACCTAATCGATGGTGCGGGGGAGGGGATTCGAACCCCCGAACCCCTACGGGACCAGACCCTGAATCTGGCGCCTTGAGTCGGCCTTCAGGACCTTTGACCTGGCTAGGCTACCCCCGCACCTGAAAATCATTGGGTGTGTAGCTTTAACTTTTCTTCTGGGGCAACCTATATGAAAACAGGGGACAATCAGGATTTGGGATAACATGCCAGAAATCGACGTAGCTGTGTTGCTAACTGCCATCATCATAATGAGCTTCATCTACATGCTACTCTCTCCCTACATGCTAGGGGTCCAGGCGCGCATTGGGGTCGGGCAGCTGCGCAAGTCCGTTGCCGAGCTCCAGGCGCGTGCGAAGGAGAGCAGGAAAATAGCGCTGGGCGCGATAGCCAAACACGGGAAGCCGAAGCGCGACGTGGAGAAGGAGTTCGACAACTTTCTAGAGTTCTTCGCCATCGAGCCCGTGAGCGATGACCCCAGCGGAGTCCTGCGAAGGCTCGAACATATCCTTGATGTGCGGAAGCGACGGTTCGAGGGGGTGGTGGCTCGCTTGGCCCCAAATGCCGACCCAGAGTCAGCTGCAAACCTTGAGATGGTCATAGAGGGGGCTATGGCGAACTACGCCCTCTACCGCTTCATGCGCCACTTCACGCTGCTCGCCGAGAAGACGAAAAACATGCAGCTCGTCATGCTCATCCAGCTGAACGTCCCGTTCCTCAAGGAATACTCCAAGGCCTTCGTGGAGGCAACAAGAGCCTTCGCCGCGGGAAAACCGATCGGCGACGGCGTGGGGGCGCTGACCGCAGCGAAACTCATAGACAAGGCCAAGTGGCAGGAGCCCGTCGAGGATACCGTCTACGCCGAGACCAAGTTCGACGGGCGAAAGCTCATCGTCGTCAAAGCAAAGGGGCCCGGCGGCAGGGTCGGCAAGCCGGGCGAGCTGGTCAAGCGGTTAATCCAAAAGCGAAAGGTCTCCCGCATCATCATGATCGACGCGGCCGGGAAGCTCGAGGGTGAAACGAGCGGGCAGGTGATTGAGGGAGTCGGGGCGGCAATCGGAGGCCCCCCAACCGAGAAGCACAAGATAGAGGAGATCGCGACCAGGCACAAAATACCGGTCGACGCCATCGTGATCAAGGAGTCATTCACCGAGGCGATAAAACCCCTCAACAAGCACCTCGCCAAGGGAGTAGACGTTGCGATTGATACGGTTAAAAAAGCCGTAAGGGAGCGCACGAAGCCCGGCGATGTCGTCATCGTCGCTGGGATCGGGAACACCATAGGCATAGGGCAGGGCCTAAGGGAGACACCAAAGGAATTCCCAGCGCCACCTGAGAAGGAGAAGGGCGAGATCGAATCGAGCTTTCTGCCCCTGCGGTGACCCTATTTTTAAGCCGCGGGGCGGATATTTTCTTAAGGAGTGGTATACATGCGACGCTACAAGCACCTAGCTGATGTCGAGAAAATTATGTGGATCCCAACACAAATTCGCAACATAGGCATCGTCGCGCACGTTGACCATGGGAAAACCACCTTAACGGATTCGCTGGTAGCCGCCTCGGGCATAATCAGCTACGACCTCGCGGGAGAGCAGCTCTTCACAGACTACCTCGAGATCGAGCAGCAGCGCGGCATTACCGTGCAGACGGCTGCTGTCAGCCTAGCGCACACCCTTGAGGGCAAGGAATACCTCATCAATCTACTCGACACCCCTGGCCACGTAGACTTCAGCGGTGACGTCACCCGGGCCCTGCGGGCGATTGACGGGGTGGTTGTTGTGGTTGACGCCGTCGAGGGAGTCATGCCCCAGACTGAGACGGTGCTACGTCAAGCTCTCCACGAACGAGCGCGCCCCGTGCTATTCATCAACAAGGTCGACCGCTTAATCGACGAACTCAAGCTGACGCCCGAGGGGATGCAGGCGCGCTTCATCAGGTTGATAACCAAGTTCAACCAGCTAATCAAGAGATACGCCCGCCCGGAAGATGCTGATAAATGGCAGGTGAAAGTTGAGGAAGGCTCGGTAGCGTTTGGGTCCGCAAAGGAGAAGTGGGCCCTTTCGGTTCCCCAGATGAAGAAGAAAAACATTAGCTTCAAAGACATCATCACCGCTTACCAGAGCGGCACCCAGGCCGAGCTGGCAAAGAAGAGCCCGCTTTTTGAGGTCGTCCTTGATATGGTCATTAGACACCTCCCCAACCCAAAACAGGCACAAGCAAGCCGGATGCCTGTGATATGGAAAGGCGACCTAGAGAGTGAACTCGGAAAAAGCATGGTTGCTGCCGACCCCAAAGGTAAGGTATGCATGGTGATCACAGACATCATCGTTGACGAACAGGCTGGCGTGATCTCCACTGGGCGGATCTTCTCTGGTGTCCTAGAGAAGGGAAAAACTGTCAGGTTAGTTAGCGCCAATCAGGAGGCTCGCGTCCAGCAGGTTAGTGTCTACATGGGGCCCGACCGCGTTCCGGTTGAGAAAATCCCTGCTGGAAACATCGCCGCTATCATAGGGATGAAGGAGGCCTACGTGGGAGAGACCCTCATTGAGGCTGGCGTGGAAGGCAGGGGATTCGAAGAGCTCCGCTACATAAGCGAGCCCGTCGTCACGGTGGCCGTGGAGCCGAAGAACTTTCAAGAGTTACCCAAGCTCGTGAACGCGCTGAAGCGGATCTCTCGGGAGGACCCGAACATCAAGATCAAAATCAACGAAGAAACCGGGGAGTATTTGGTATCCGGAATGGGGGAAGTCCATCTTGAAATCGTCGAATACAAGCTGAAGGAGGCGGGACTCGAGGTAAAAACTTCTGAACCCATCGTCGTCTACCGTGAAGCCCTAACTGGAAAGGCCGGGCCGATCGAGGGCAAATCGCCGAACAAACACAACCGCTTCATGGTCGCGGTTGAACCATTGGAACCGGATGTCATCAAGGCCATTGAGGAGGGCAAGGTCACTGACAAGCAGGAGCGGAAGGAGCGCGCGAATGTGCTCAGGGAACTCGGGTGGGAGACCCACGCAGCCCGCAACATCGTCTCGATAATCGGCCCGAACATCATGACCGACGTGAGCAAGGGAGTGCAGTACATGCGGGAGGTGCAGGACTACGTCATCGAAGCATTCAAGGAGGTCGTCGAGGAGGGTCCCACCATGCGTGAGCCCATGCGCGGGTTGAAGGTGCTTATAGTTGACGCCACGCTGCACGAGGACTCGGTTCACCGGGGACCAGCACAGATTATACCTGCTGTCAGGCGCCCGATCCAGGCGGGGATCCTTCTCGCCAACCCAACCGTGCTCGAGCCCCTACTCAAACTTGAGGTGCGCGTGCCGCAGGAGTTCATGGGCGGCGCGACCAAGGTCATACAAGGCCGCCGGGGACGAATTCTAAGCATGGAGTCAGAGGAAGACATCGCGATAATAAAGGCCTCGCTCCCCGTGGCGAACTCTTTCGGGTTGGCTGCAGAGCTGCGTTCGGAAACCGAGGGACGGGCGATCTGGGGGACGGAGTTCGAGAAATTCGAGCAGCTGCCGCGGGAGCTTCAGGAACAGGTCATCCGGAACACGCGGAAGCGCAAGGGGCTGAAGCTGGAGCCGCCCAAGCCTGACGAGTTTATGGAGAAGTGAGCAGGTTAGCTATCTCCCCAAATTTCTCCGGCACGAGGTCCATGACGCGGGCTTCAGCAAGCTCTTTAGGGAGCCTTTGATCTATTGTTGCTCGCCTATCCTCCTTCGATATTTTCACGCCAGGAAACACCTCCCCGAACGAGCGGTAAAGCGCATTTCGCACCCGCTGGCGCCGATGCTGGAAGAGCGCTCGAATAACCCTGAAAAAAACTTGCTCGTCTTTTACCTTGAATGGTGGCTCTCGCGGCCTGAGCCTGACCATCGCTGAGGTGACTTTTGGTTGGGGGAAAAATGCTGTTGACGGCACCTCATTGAGCAACTCGACGCTCGCCCGATAGTGCGTGCTCAGTGTCAGGCGGCCATACTCATCGGACCCTGGCTTCGCTGCGAGCCGCTCGGCGAACTCCCGCTGGTACATCAATACGGCCAGCTCGAAACCGTGCTCTAGTAACCTGAACGTGATGTCTGAGGAGATGCCGTAGGGGAGGTTCGCGACGACTTTGTTAAACTTGGGAAGCTCTATGCGCAGCGCGTCCCCGCACAGTAGCTCGACGTTCGAGTGGCTTCTTAACCGTTCCTCTAGAACTTTTACGAGTCTCCTATCTCGCTCCACCGCGATGACCCTCCCGGCACGCGAGGCAAGCAAAAGCGTTAGATTGCCTATCCCTGCGCCAATCTCGAGCACCACGTCGCCACGCGAGAGCTCGGCGTAATCGACCATCCGCTCCAAAACAATGGGGTCGATGACTTGGTGCTGCCCTGCCCGCCTGCTGAGCCTTATTCCCTGCTTGCGCAAGAACCGCAATGTTTCCTCAAACATCAATTCTAATACTCTTGGATGGACTATTTAGGATGGGGACGGCAATGGTCTCGGAAACTTTCAAACGAGGGAAGGAGGCCCTGTTCAACCGGCTGCACAAGGGAGTGGTTCTGACGCCTGAGATAGAGCGAGAGATAATGGATGTCTATGGTGGACGGGGCAAGCGGGCTCTCGCGGCGATCAAAGGGCGCCGCGTGATAAAGCGCGGGCAGCGGTGGTTCGTGCGCGGCATGACGGATGAATATGAAGTTGTCAAAAATTTTTGCACCTGCAGGGACTATGTTCTCAATATCACCACAGGAAAAGTTGATGTCGACTGCTGTTACCATGCGCTCGCTAAAACCATCTGCGAGGCGCTCAACTCGTACTACGTGCTCCAGCCCGAGGGCTAAATTTTGTGCGTTTTAGATGGCGAACTCCAATCGGGCATAGGTCGTTAATTGGGCATTCTTGGTGAAGAGGGTTCCGGGCGCGACAGTAGCGCCGACCAAGCTCGACCAAAAGCATGTGGGCATCGCGCCTTCTGCCCGCGGATGTGACGCTCTCCAGCTTTGCCTTAACCTGCTCATGATTGTCTTTGTGTGAAGCAAGCCCCAAGCGCTTTGAGATTCGGAATACGTGGGTGTCTACCGCTATCACATCCTTCCCCGCCCCAAACGCCATCACCACATCGGCGGTCTTGAAGCCAACCCCCGGAAGCGAGAGCAGTTCTCGACGCGCCTCTTCTACCGGTTTCTGTAGGACAGAGTTAAGGTTCCCACCATATTTTTCCAACACTGCACGCGAGATTTCCCTCAGCCGCTTGGACTTTTCCCTGTGCAAGCCAGCAGGGCGAATAAGCTCTCGGATCTCTCGCACATCAGCGTTGGCGAGCTGTGCGGGCGTTCGAAACCTAGAGGTGAGGCGGTTGTAGGCTGCACGGGTGTTGCGCCAGTTGGTGTTCTGGGAGAGTACAGTGCCGACGAGCAGCAAGAATGGGTCATCGGTGTAGCGACGCCAAGGCTCGAACTCAGCACCCAACCGGTTTAAAATCATGTCCATGCGGCGGGGGCCCGCTTGCCTATCCTTTAAATCTCCCGCCGCCCCAGCCTGAATGGTGACCGATTTGAGCGCCATCGATGTCCTCTACCTAGTTCTCCTCATCGGCTCTTTGGCTTTTGGGCTCGAGGCGATGCTTCTCGGTTTGGGGGGCAAGCTCATGGTGCTCTATCGCCGGCGGAAAGCCAAGACGCTTGCGATTGCCCTCGCGGTGGGGCTTTCGATTGTGGGGCCAGCGGTGGTGACTTCGGTGGTCTTCGCACTGGAGCCGCTCTATTTCTGTGTGCTGTTGCTCGCGTACATGTTCATCGCGGGCAAACTCATCAGCGTGTTTGGACCCGGGCGCGTTCGAACGCCCCCACCACCTTTGCCACCACGACCCTCCGAGAAAGAAATCGAGGCGATGGTCAGGAAGCGCGGGCTCGGCAAACTTGTGAGTAAAAAGAGGAAGCGCTATTGAACCGGGTAATAAGCATATTTCCAAATGTAGCATATGTTACCACGGAACTGAAGAGGTTAACCAAATATTACATTCAAGTTGCCAAGTCCATAAATCCCGACGCGAGCCCCGTGAAGAAACAGCTGAAGATAACACTCAACTATGAGATTATTCTACGATGACCCCAACTTTGTTTCGAGATTCAAGCTGGCCCTTCGTAGCAGCCCACTTTCCGCTTTGAATCCTCAATAATCCACTTGACCTGTTTTACGACTTCACCGGCGATAATTTCGTTTGACTGAAGCGCTTTAAAATTGACGCGTCAGGCTGAATATCGTTTGTCTAACTCTCCAACTAGTTCTCTCACAGGTTTGAACTCTTTCATATACCGAGCCAAATCCTTCTTCACCGCACGCCATAGTTCGTCCAACTCGCGTGAACGGTTGCCTCGCTCGCGATATTTGACCGCCTGTACAAGCATCGAGAGATAGTCGGCTGCGTGGACGAGGTTGGCCTCGGGGGTGCGCTTCTCGCTGTACTCCTGCCAAAGCGCCAGATATTTTTCTCTTTTCGGCAGCTTACCAAAGAGATCCTCAAGTGCTCTTTTTTCGACGCGCTTCTTCGTGCCTGCGGGCCCCAAGTATTTCAAAGCCGTGTAGGGGAAGTCACCGACCGATGCCTCAGCCCAATCGTGCACGACCGCCATGCTGAGTGCTCGCCCCTGATCAATTTTCTTGCCCTGGCGCTCGAGTTCATCGGCAAGGAGTAAAGTTATTGCCGTAACATCGAATGTGTGTTGCGCCACATCCTCGACCTCGCTGGACGAAACGTTGCAAAGCAGCCAACCCGTGCGGGGGATGCGCTTGAGGTTGTTGAGCCGCTCCAAAAATTCATTTAATTTCAGACGACCACCAGCTTGGCCTGCTTGACCCCACGGAGGGCGCCCAACCGATCGACGAGCTTGCGGATCTTCTCAGCTGGACCCTTGACGATTAACGTCTCTAAGCAGTTTTTGGTGTCCACGTGTAAATGCTGGACTGCGCCTATGATACTCAAACTCGCGTGTTGGATATCCATGAGCGCATCAGTCAGTCCTCGAACATCGTGCTCATACATCACGAGGATGGCGCCAAGTTGTTCTCCCTTTAACTCGCTGCGCCACTTGTAACTCGCCAAGAAATCCCGAAGCGCGTCCCTCACCGCTTCTGAGCGGCTCGCGTAGCCCTGAGCTTTGAGCATGCGATCGAGCTCATCTAGCAAATCTTGGGGCAACGTCAAGCTCACCCGCGTTATCCTTTGCGACATGCTTCCCCATCCAAACTTACACACATTTCAGTATTTCAAGTTTCGTAGTAATATTTATAACTAGAAAAGTATTACCACTTACCAAGAAAAAAATGTTAGGAGGCACAAAAGTGGTTTGCTATACGATACCCTTGGCGGCGGCGATAATTTCGACCATCCTGTGGAGCTCCCAACGAAGAGGTCCTGCAGGGTGGTGGCTCAACCTGCTGCTCTACGGAGGTGCAATGTTCGGAGTGGTGGATCACCTTTGGAACGGCGAGCTGTTCCTCATCGGGGAAGCGCCGCTCATGGACTTGCTCCTTGGATTTACAATTACGGCCGTCATCTTCGGTGGGTGGGGAATTACTTTCGCCGTTGCCAGAGCGTACCCCAATCTTGGCTACCGCATGGGTTTTTTGGAGCAGAAAAGACGCTGAGCCTGCGAGTTCAACCCAAGTCGCGAGCAAAAAAAAAGCATTTAATTAGGGGACTCCATCTTAACTCGGTGAGGTGAATGGAGGAAGTTGCACCTGAAGAGAAGAAGCTCGTGGGAAAGGTGACCCACTACTTCACTAAGATAGGGGTGGGAGTCATCGAGCTTTCCGACGAGCTGAAGGTTGGCGACCGGATCTCGATCGAGGGCGCGACGACAAACATCCAGCAAACCGTGGAGTCGATGGAGATTGAGCACAAAGCCGTGCAGAGCGCGAGCGCAGGGCAGTCGATTGGGCTCAAGGTCGTCCAGCGTGTGCGCGAGGGCGATCTCGTCTACAAGCTGGGCTGACGCCTTTTACCCTCTTTGAAAAGCTTTTCGAAGGTCCGATCGGCGAGTTCCCTGAATGCCCTTGCCGCCCGAGATTTAGGGGAGTAGCGCACGACTGGGATGCCCGCCGTCAGACTTTCTCTAACTTTATCGTCGTCGGGTACCGTGGCGATAATCGGCCACCCAAGAGTCTTCCTGATCTCTGACAGGGGAACCTCGTAACGCTTGCCCATGATTTTGTTGACAACGACGCCTGTGATCGGGATGCGGTACCGCTGGGCCGCACGGAAGGTCCGAAGGGTGCTAGCGATAGTCGGGATTTCAGGATTCGTCACAACCAGCATCTCGTCGCAAGCCTTTATCGCAGCTACCGCCTCTGCACCAAGACCGGGCGCGGAGTCGATTATGATCAGCTTGTACTTTGACCTTGTCGGCTCTATAGCTCCTTTCAGATCAACTAGTGGGATACCCCCCTCATAAGCTACTGAACCAGGAACGGCGTGTAACTTGCCACCGACAACATTTGTAGCTCTTTCTATAGGTACTGCGCCCGCTAGGACATCGTGAATCGTCACCTTGGGGTCTATGATGCCGAGGTGTAGGCCGAGATTTGGTGCTGAGAGGTTTGCCTCAATTACTATTACCCCATTTCCAAGTCGCTCAGCCAAAAGCATGCCCAAGTTCGCTGCCGTTGTAGTCTTCCCCACGCCACCTTTACATGAAAATACGCCAACCACGCGCGCGCGCCGTGGTTTTATCTCGATCCTGCGCCCGCCACGCTTAAATCCGCGAAGCAGTTCTTTCATGCTAGAAAAGCGTTTTTTACGGGCGCTCGACAATCTACCAACCATACCAGTTGTGGCTGACCATCATAAAAGTGTTGTAAACTCACCTGTCCTCGCTTGCTTAGCAGCTTCCTTACCCTTGTCCGTCAAAGTGTAAGCGGTCAACAACCCGCGCCTTGTCTCCCCGATCAAGCCTCGTTTCTTGAGAGATCCTAACAACACATCCATCCTGCTTGGGTTCACCGAGACCCCTTGACGAGCGAAAATCTCTTGGATGATTTCGTGCTTGCTCATCGACGTGTGCCCATATAGAAAGCCTAAGACCAGAGTTTCTAGATTATCTGCCACAAATTTTGTGCTCTTCGCGACGTCTATCTTGCGCACATTTTCAGTCGGGAATGGGGCCTTCATTTTTCCCGCCCCATCTTGCGCTTTAGCCGCTTCAACAGCCTTACATCTTCCTTTGCGCCTTTTTGCACCTTTGGCTTGCTCGGCCGCTCAAGCGTCTCAATCGCGGGTTCTTCCGCGGGCCTGAGTTTTGTCGCATGTTTCAAACGTCTGATGGTTGGGGCCATCTCGGGTCCCCTAACCTCCGCGCCTCTGGGTTTTCTCCCCATTACCCTGCGCTTGAGCCAAGCCAGCGAGACAAATGGTTTCATCGGGCGGGTTGAGAACCAGTAAAATGCTGAAACCCCACCTGCAACAGCGACGATCGACAGCACCGCATACAGGCCCAGCGGCGCGGGAACCCCAGCCGACTGCCCCGCCACTGCAAATACTGAAAACCCGGGACTAGTGGCCTCGTAGTAGAGGTAGAAATCGCTAGTTTGGATCAAAGTTGTTGGTAGCTCCTGCCACGCACCGTTCAACCTCAGCAGCGTGATAGAATTTTCGTCAATGCGATTTTGCTCGGCCCAGTCTCTTAGCACCCTGAACTGAATTACCGCGTTCTCGATGTCTTCGCTCGCTTCGAGAGAGAAGTAGGTCTGCACAAGTAAGGAAGGCTCTGCGACTCCTGCTGGTTTCTCAAGCTGCTCAACTACGATATCCACTTTCTTGACGTTTTCCCCAAGCCAAAGCGTTATCCGGGTGATTGTTGGATGCCCGACCAGCACGATGCTGTGCGTGTTGGCTAGGTTGTCTTCCGCAGCGCCTTGGATTGTCATAAGATTTCCTAGTGAAGCGAGAGAGATGGGGGCAAAAGCAATCGCCGCCAGAAGGCCCACAATAAGACACCCTAAAACTTGCCCCGCCCAGTAACCTCTACCCCGTGCCTTTGCCAGGGGTCCGCTCAAGCACTTCCCTCGTTTAACCCTTTTTTGGCCGGGCTTTTATCGGCTTTTAAAAGGTGAAAATCTTTCAAATTTTTTCGAAACATTTATTAATCCTCGAATGGGCCCCAATATTGATGAAGAAAGGCGAACGGGTTCTGCGCGAGATCCTATACCGCTTTCACGAGCGCAATGAGCGGTTCATGAGCCAAAAGGCGCTGGCGGAGGCTTGCGGACTTTCCCTTGGCACGGTCAACCCAATCGTGCGCAGGCTAGAACAGCTTGGCGCCATCGAGAAGAAACCCCTAGGATTTAGGGTCAGCGATGTGACGCGCATCCTGCTGTACTGGGCCAGCAAGAGGAACTTGGCTAAGGATATAGTCTATAGCACCAGCACTTCCCTCTCAGCAGCAAATATTGAGAAGGACCTGCCCCAAGGCTCGGTTATGACTGCCTATTCTGGTTTCAATGCTAGATTTGGTGAAGTGCCGATAGACTATCAAGAAGTTTATGTGTATGCAGACCCGGCTGAGCTGAAGCGAAGGTTCCCCCGCGCGCGAGGCCGTTTGAATAACCTCATCGTGCTGAAGCCAGATGAACACCTCATTCGACTCAGCGAGGGAGGTATTGCCCCCCTAGCCCAGATTTACGTTGACCTGTGGCAACTTGGTGATCCGGCAAAAAAACTCGTCGATGAACTCGGCGCGCGGATGCGGGCAGGGGAGATAGGTGCGCTTCAGGGGATTATTAAAAGGACCCGGGAGCGGCCCGGATAATCGACTTCTCAAGCTTTAGGAGCAGAGCCTTTGCGCCCTCCAAGTTTGCCGTTTTACCCCTACACCGCGAACACGCTGCTGCTGCACGCTCGATATCTTTGCGGAAGCTCTCGTATGGTTTTGCCGCCTCAATTATCCTGTTCACAAGTGCCCGGATTTGCTTTGCCGGCACTTCAAATGTGCCACAGAAGGGGCACCCTGCCAACTCCTCAACGGCGCTGACCCTCATTAAGGCCCGGTCTGGTCCCGATGGGTGCCGCTTCTTGACCAGGCGAACCGCATCCTCTGGGCAAACCTCCTCACAGCTGGCGCAACTGATGCACTTATCGTACATGAATTTCACCGTTCGCTTGTTGCCCTCGTCCGCCAGCTCTATCGCGGATGTTGGGCATGCCTTTTCACATGCGCCGCAGCCCGTACACTTCTCTGAATCAAGCTCGGGCTGCCCCCTGAAACCCTTGGGGGCCAGCCAGCGTCTGTACTTGACACCCATGGTCCGAGCTACCCCCTCCCCTATCGCCTGGGGACTGGGTGGGCAACCAAGGACATACAAATTAACCGGGATGAACTTGTCCGTTGGTTCAAGAGCACTGTACGATTTCTGGAAAATCCCGCTTGATAGAGCACACGTACCAACTGCAATCACGGTTTTGGGTTCCCTGAGCTTGTTGTAAACTTCCTTGAGGGGTCCCGCCATTTTTGCGCTGACGACTCCAACAACGAGGAGCATATTCGCTTTCTCGGGCTCGTCCACTATTCTCGCTTTGAGATTTCCAATACCGAACCTCTCAGCCAGTGCACACACTACCTCGATGTCGCAGCCATTGCAGGAGCCAACGTTCAGGCGGTAAACTCCTATCTCGCTCACCTCAACCCGTCCTAAATTCCCGTACTAAACTGTACAGGCAATTTTTCTGGCTCCATCCCCAGCTTCGCTTGGGCTACAAGCCCATCCACTGGGGACTGCATCTGCCAGCAGTCGGCGGGGACGTGCCTCGCCCCATCCTTAGCTATGTTCCAGCTCGCCACCAAGTGACGGCTGGCCTCGAACCCGCAAGCTTTGCACCTGTAGGTGTGCCCATTCGGCCTGTTGTACCGGCCACATATCGGGCAGTCCTTCGACTTGTGGTAGTTGCTGACCTCCACCGTTGGCAGTCCTTGTCGCGCCACCTTGTACTCGGCATAGAACTGGAACTTTCGGAAAGGCCACTGGTTGAGCCTCCTGCGCATGTCCTTCCGCAGGGCCCTGCCGTTCTTCGACTTGCGCTTCGAGCGCATGAAACCACGAATTCCCTTGATACCCCCGAAGGTGACCGCGACTCGCTCTCGCTCGGCAATCTTGGCGATCTGTTTGCTGACAACGTGTAGGATCTGGTTAGTGCGGTTGCGCTCCCTTCGCCAGTACTTCGCCTTGAGCCTGCGCTTCTGCACCGGTCGCTGCGGTGGCGTATCCAGCTTTCGCTGAATCGATTTGCGCTTGAGCTGTGACGAGTGCCTTATCGCGGGGAGCTTTGAGACATCGAGACTGATGTGTTTTGGCTGTTCGTTTGGCTTCAGGATGGTCAAATCAACGCTCTGCTCGTTGATGTCTATGCCGCAGATGCCCTCCGTTGGCCTCGGTTCCACCTCGCACTTGAACGGCACAAAAACATTGGCTCGATCTTTGAATAGCGAGATCGTGATTTCCCCGACTTTCTTTTTACCTTCCCGCCAGTCGCGGAGGTATCGGAGTACGTGGTGCTCGGTCACCACGAGCGGAAGCCAAAGGTACTCCCCGCGACGGATTCTGATTTGAATCACATTTCCGCAGAACCTGCAAACGCCAGTTTGGTTTCTATCGCCCCAGAGTTCTAGGCGCATTGTCCGCGCTTTGTAGGCGGGTGGCTTCTCCGGGTTCGCCTGTCCTTGGCGACAGAGCTTCCGCCACGAGCGGAGCGTCTGCGTAGCCATCTGCCCGGCCGAGTGGAACCAGTGCGTCGCTAGATCAAAGCGCGACTTCCACTCCTCGTAGGCGACGTGATGTAGCGAGGCGCGGGAAGTAACCTTATGTTCGAGGCACTTCTGGATGTAGAAGTTAACCGACTCCGCGAACTTGCCGAGGAGATCGCCCAGCAGCTCGCGCTTTCGCCCAGTCAGCGGAGGTGTAATGAATCTAGCGGAGCTGACGGACTGCACATCTTCTACCTCCGATGCGTTTTCTACCATTTTCTGCCCAAGCCACTTTGGGGGAGGGGGGTCTCCGAAAGTAATATATAAACTATTTAAAGGGCTCCCAGGCACGACCTGATTGTCTTCTAGAGCCCATTTTTGGTGCCTTTTTTCGCCATTTTTCAGGGGCACCGAAAGTATTCCCCGAATGATACGGTCTGGTACGGTTTTATGTAGCAGCTACAACACCCCTCAGCTCATCTAAAGTGACCCGCCTGCTCCTTCCCGTCCGCTCGTCCACGACAGTGACGCGATTCGTACAGGAGATGCAACGGTCCAGGCTCTCCAAAATCACTGGGAAGTCGGCTAGTTTTTGTTCGCGGAGCATCTCCACGACGGCTCGATCGTTCATGTAAGTAGGTGGCCTGAGCTTAACCCGTTCTGGATAATTTGTTCCGTTCGACCTCACATAATAAATAAGCTCGCCTCGCGGTGCCTCCACTCTGCTGAAGTCCTCCCCAACCAGCGGCTCCCTAATATCCACGCTAATTTCACCTTTAGGCATGCGCTCGATTAGCTGTCGGATAATTTTCACGCTTTCCAAAGTCTCCCTCGCCCGAACCAAAGCCCTTGAAAAAACATCGCCCTCCTCTTCCGTGGGGATTTCGAAATCCACTTCCCCATAGGCGGCATACGGGTCGTCTTTCCGTATATCGCTTTCAACACCTGATGCTCTGAGCACGGGGCCCACTACACCGTATGCCCTTGCTTTACCCCTAGGTAGGGGACCGAGCCCCGAAAGCGTGGGCGCTGCATTCCTAAGCTCTCTTGAAATGTCATCAGTGAGGGTTTCGAGGTCACCCATCAGAGACTTCACTGCTGCCAACATCCTCTTGGTCACGTCGCGCCTGACCCCACCTATCGAATTTATCGAAAAGTGCACCCGGTTGCCGCAGATGGACTCGATTAAATCCATCAAGCTCTCACGAGCGTTGATGATTTTAATGAACTGACCTTCGTTGTGTAGTGTATGAAAAAACAACCCAAACCACATGTAATGACTGTGCAAACGATCCATCTCAAAAACTAGTGACCTGATATTTCTCGCCCGCGCCGGAACTTCCGCGCCGAAAATCTTTTCCACCGCTTGGCAATATGCCGTGGAGTGGGCTTGGGAGCACAACCCGCATACGCGCTCAGCCAGGAAAACATTTTGAACAAATGACTTCGATTCCATCAGGCGCTCAATCCCACGATGCGTATAGCCTTGCCTAATTTCCACATCAGTAATTTTGCCATCGCGCACAGTAATCTCGTATAACTCTGGCTCCAGCAACAAGGGGTGATATGGCCCTACCTTTACCACATCGAACATTTACCCAATCCTCGCAGCCAGTTGGGAGACTGGGCTTCGATGAAACTCTAACGACAGCTCCTTTGCAGGTACACTAAAGGCGAGGGCTAGAAGCTCAGCTAAGTGTAGACATGGGACCGAAAACTTTTCGCCGTATCTTCTGAGGTCAAGCTGCCCTGATTCAAACTGAACGTTGCATGCGGGACACACCACCGTGACGCCATCGACCCCCACGTGTTGATAGCACTTCAGCTTAGGGAGGAGGTTGTGCTTCAGCGAAAACTCTTTATCTACTTGGGATGTCGGAAAACCGCAACACATCTGATCTAAATCACAGCGGATGACCTCAGCCCCCGTCGCGCGCACTAGCTCCTCGAACTGCCTTGGCTTCCTCCAGATGTCTCCACCGTCTTCCTCCCTGAAGAGGTGACAACCGTAGTGTACCGCTAGCTTCAGGTTAAGCGGTTTCTTGACCCGCTCCTTTATCGCTTCGACTCCGACATCCTCATGGAGAACCTCTACAATGTGCCTGACCTTTATTGTCCCCCCGTACTTCCTCCCCACCTTGGTCAAGAGCTCATTGATCTCGCCGGCAGTTTCCTCCTGTTTCATGGCTTCGTTGGCCTCCCACAGTGTCTCAAAACAGCCGTTGCACAGCACCACAACATCGAGGCCCTGTTTCTCCGCTATGCTCAAGTTCCTAGCCGATAGGGAGAGCGCGACCTTCCTATCCATCAGGCGTGCCAAGATTGGGTCCGGGCAACATGTGTAGCCCGACATGTCCGCGATCTCGAGCCCAAGCGAACTGAAAACTTTGCGTGTGGCCAGTTCAGCGCTGGGGAGCCGCTGGGGTATCAAACAACCCAAGAAAAGAGCATATTTTTTCACTTTTTCGTCCCCCTCAATTTCTTCCGCTCCCAATCGTAGCCGACCCGCTCGCTGAAACTCGTCTGCTTGATTAGCTCGTGAACCTCTTTCAGCTGGGGCTCGCTCGAGTAACTTGCGGGGGGTTGGGGAGGTAGCCCCGCCTCCACGCGCCTGCGCTCAACCAAGGGAGTTATGGGCGCAGTGGCACCGACGGTTGTAATAGCCTCAGCTACGGGGGTGATTTCATCTGGCACTGGGGGCTTGAAGGGCTTGCCCAGCGGGAAACTGCCCTCCGGCCACTCGTCTTGTAACACCAAATGCCTCGGCTCGGGATGGTCCCTGAATTTCGCCCCGCAAAGCTCGGCTGCCTCCTTCTCCGCCCATTCCGCCGCCGGAGTCAGGCCGACTATGCTATCGATTTCAGGGTTCTCCTTCGCCAACCTTGTTTTCAGCACCACGACCCTACCCGTTAAATCGAAGTGGTAAAGCAACTCGATATCCAACCCCACATCGATGGCTGCGATGATTATGAACCGTGCCCCCCCACCAAGCAGGCTCTCGGTGGCCTTTCTTATCGCCCCAGGTGTTATCTCCGCCCAAACCTTGCGTTCTCGAGGCGTGGACGCGTTCAGAAGTTCGTCCCCGAGGTTTTCCTTCAGGAGTTTAACTATTGCGTTTTCCTCCACCATTACACCTCCTTTAGATATCGACTTCGCATGAACTCTGACGCTTCGGCGCGGGTGCCAACCCTGATCGCTTGAGGGGAGCAGTACTTGGCGCACTGAGGGTCGCCGTCGCAGAAGTTACACTTGGTTGCGACGCGGTGCTCCTCGTCGAACCATGCTGCGGCAAGGGGGCAGGCGTAGATGCAGGAGCGGCAACCGGTGCACTTCATCGGGTTTATTGCCACCCATCCCGTGCGCTCGTCCCTAGTAATTGCGTCCTCCGGGCAGGCGGCAACGCACACCGGGTTCTCGCAGTGTAAACAGTTGTTCGCTTCACGCACAAACTTCTGATCGTCGATGAAAACATGAATATGGGATTTCTCCGGGTTGAGGGTGCCGAAGTTTCTGTGGGCGCACGCGATCTCACAATACCGGCAACCCGTGCACCGTTCCGCATCGTAGATAAGCACGAGCTGCTCCTCCTTAGACTTCTCCAAGAGGGTCGCCTCTTTTGCCGAAAGGGGGCTGATGCGCTTAAGGCTTTCGTTTCTTGCCACCCAAGCTGCGTTCGAAAATTTCCTCGCCCGGTTTCCACCCAAAACGCTCCTGAATCACGGTGTAGGCGGCAGATGGGGGGATGATGCCCTGTTCGGTTATTATAAGGTCTATGTACTCGGCGGGGGTGACATCAAATGCGGGGTTTCTAATCTTCAGCCCCGGGAACCGCTTTGGGTTCACCACCTCGCTTGGGTCGCGCTCCTCTATCTCCACCAGCTGTCCTACTAGGGTCCCTGGGTGAAATTTGTATGTCTCCGCCGCCACGAAGAATGGCACCCTAGCCTCGTGCGCGGTCATGGCTATCTGGGCGGTCCCTATCTTGTTCACGACCGCCCCATTTGCCGCGATGCTGTCTGCCCCGACCACCACTTTGCTGACATCGCGGATGAAATAGCGCACCGCAGAGTCGATTATGAGCGTGGTGGGTATGCCGGCTTTGAGGAGTTCTTTAACGCTAATCAGGCCTTGCCAAGCTGGGCGCGACTCGGTGACAAATACCTTGATATCTTTTCCCTGCTTGAAGGCCGTTTCGATGACGGACAGGGCACATTGGCTGTTGCAGTGGGTCAGCAAAGTGTCGCCATCTGAAATCCTGTTCGCCCCTATCTCACCGATGCGTCTAACTGCCTCATTTGAGCTCTTAATGAATTCGTCGGCGCGAGAGATCACAACTTTTCGAAGCATGGCAAGGTCAGTACCGCGTGCCTGCTCAAGGCTCAAGTTAACGTAACGGATTGCATTTGGTAGGGAAACCGCGGTCGGTCGTGTGCTGAGCAAGAGCCTCGATACGCGGTTTATCTCCCTAGTGAACTCAGCTGCCGTTTTAGCCCTAGTATCTTTCGCTGTGATTTTCAAGGCTCGCGCGGCCGCCCTCGCTATATTGCCCGCACCCCTGATACGCATCGACTTGATATCACGAGCTATTCGCTTTACCTCGGCTACTGCCATAAATTCCACCAATCTTTATACTCGTCCTCCAGATTAAAACAATTGGAACGTTCACTTTCGAATGCGGCGGCGGAGCTCGTTGAGGAATATCTGCGCATCTGTTTTCCTTGTCACATCCGCCCGCCCGGAGATTGTTCGCCTCACATTCTCGATGAATACGTCAACACTTTCACTGTTCTTGAGTTCACTCTCGATCAATTCCTTTAGTTCCTGCGGGTAAACGATGTAGGGCGAAACCGACGAAAGCGAGTCCCTTATAAGCCTCGCATCATCTTCGCGCATCTCGGCACCTAGAGATTGACGATGGTTTCTTTGAGCGTTTCCATCGCCAGAGTAGTCCTAACGCTCTTTACCGAGTCAAAGGACTGGATGTGATCATCGACAAACTTGTTCAGGCTGTCCATGTCCCGAGCACGGATCTTCATCATCAAGCTGTGGCCCCCCGTGGTACGGTGGAGCTCGCAGACCTCATGGCGGCGGGCGAGGGAGCGAGTCAGCTCCCGCATGGCCTGAGAGTCCACATCCACGCTGACAAATGCCACCACCCCGTACCCATACTTCTTGGGGTCTATGACCGCAGAATAACCCTTGATCAGGCCAGACCGCTCAAGCTGCTTGATCCGCCGCCTTACCCCGGAGGTGCTCAGACCGACCTCACGTCCCATCCTGCGCAGCGGAACATGTGCATCGTCGCTCAGCATCTTCAAAAGTTTCAGGTCAACGCTGTCCAAGCTTCATCCCCCGGCCCAACTCGGATTAGTAGTGTGGAGGTTTCACTTATTTATTTTTTGTGTGGCGAATTTTGTACATTAGAGTTAGATTATTTTCAATTTTTTCACAACCGAGGCACACGCGTTTACCAATGAGTTGCCCCACCGCGGCTTATCGTTAAACAACAAGACCTGCTCATAGCGTTCGCCGTGCTGCTTCAGAAAGCTGGAAAGGGACTCGGCAACTGCCCTAATCTGCTCAGGGTCCAGTTCTCTCGGCACCTGCAGCTGTCCAAGGGGGTAGACTTCCTCCAGCTCTTCCGGGACAACCCCAAAGGGGGGCACCAGCTTCACTAGGTGGGTCTTCTCAGGCTCCGGCAGCTCGGGGCGTTCCCCCTCAAACGCAGGCATGATTGCCAAGATAGGCAGTGGCGGTGGTTCATACCGCTCCTCAAGCCTACGCATATGGCGCAGGACCTCCGGGCGGCCGGCCGACTCCTCACCTGAGTAGAAAAAGGCGGATGTTTTTGTCACCGGATCGAAGCGCTCGATGAAGTCCCTGTAGCTCATGAGCCTCCTAAAGCCATCCAGCAGCCGAGGATGGGCCCGGCACCTGAGCTGGACATGTTGCCACAACCTCCCCTCAACAATCGCCTGCCGGATACGCCGAAGTTCCCCAAAGGTCACGTGAAGGTTATGCCTGGCCAAGAGCTTGACCTGCTCGTCCTCTGGTGCATCATACAACTTTTCCGGAGAACCCCCAGCGCAAACCGGACACTCGCAGGGCAGGTACGAGAGTTCCTCAAGCTTAAGTGTTCCCTCCGAGGTGAGGTATCTCCCGTCCCGCGCGTATAGCACGTAAGCAGCGGAGTCGAAGAGATCGCACCCCATCGCCACCGCCAGCGCGAACATCATTGGGTGTCCAGCGCCGAAGAGGTGGGCGGGGCGCTGGGGTGGCAGGTTCTGCTTAGCCGCCATCACCAGATCAACCAGCTCGGCGAACCGGTAGCCCTCCAACAACTCGACGGGACTGCCTATGGCATGCAGCTGGTAGTCGAGCTTTCCAACCTCGCGCGCGGACTCCGCCACCAAATCGCTGAAAAGCCCCCCTTGGACGGGGCCGCACCACATGACCTTTGGGTTGGAGCGGAGTTTGACTGCCTGCCGGGCACGCTCGAGCGTCACTTGAACGGTCTCCGCTGCCCGCTCCCTAGTGGTTTGGACGCCGGTCGGGATATCAAGTATCGTGGCGATGTCGGGGGCGATGGCGTCTTGATATCGCACGATCTCCTCGGGCGAAACCTCCACGCCGCCGTAGCGGAGGATCTGGTACCCGCCAGAATCCGTGAAAATAGGTCCGTTGTAATCCAGTATCCCGTGAATTTTTCGCTTCTCAGCCTCCTCGCCGAAGCTGCGCAGGGTCAGATAGGCGTTCGTCATCATCAGCTCGGCACCGAACTCCCGCCTCATCTGCCTTGGTGATAGCAGAATGTCCGATGGGGCTATCACAGGCATGAGCGTCGGCGTGGTCACATCGCCGTGTGCGGTGGTAAGCTTGCCCACTCGACCCAAGCCGTCTCGGTGTAGAACCTCGAAGATGGAATCACCATATCAGACTGCATGAGAAACAACAAAAAGTTTTATTGCCAATGGAGGGGGGCTAGCAGACCGGGAACTTGCCTTCCGCAAGCTCCTTACAGAACTCATCGATGTGCTCGAGTTCGGAATCCATTGTTTTTCCTATTTGCCATCGAATGCTCCCTATATCTACTCCTGGTTTTGTGATGACTCGGGCGGTGGCTATTGCTGGTTCATCGATTGGTTTGCCTATTTGGCTCACGAGCCAGACGTAGACCTCGCTCAGGCCCGGAACTTGGGTATAAATTTCGTTCGCGATCTTGTGGGCCAGGATATTGTATATCTTGCCGACATGGCTCACTGGGTTCTTTCCAGCCGCAGCCTCCGACCCCGTATGGCGATTGAGCGGGATGACCCCGTTTGGCCTGTTGCCCCTGCCGACCTGCCCGGAGTCCGCACCGTCCGCACTCGTCCCGAGCACCGTGAGGTAAACCCCACCAACCCCGCGCCCCCTTGCGTCAAGCGTGTTTAATTTTAGGTCGACCTTTTTGAAATCGGAGTTTTTGACCACAAACGCGCGCAGTTGGTCGAGGATCTCCTCCTTTTTCCTAAAGTAATCGTCCTCGCTCTCTACGTGCCTGTCTACAAAAGCCATCCCCACCGTTAGGGAAAGCTCGTTGTTGACCCTGAACCCCATTACCTTCACATCCTCACCCGTCGCGGGGAACTCCTTTTTGAACTTGCTCGAGTTGAGGAACTGCTCGGTCTTCAACACGAGCCGCTCGGTCGGAGTCATTGGGGCATAGCCGACCGCAGCTGAGGTGTCGTTCGCGCTGAGGACCTTGCCCTTGCGCCTGAAGATGTCCGTCAGAGCCGCTGAGCCTGGCTTGAGTTCGACCTGATATCGCATATGTTTCTCAGGGTCAACAAACCTCAGGTTTTTCCTGATCCAGTCCTTCGCCGCGCGTATCGCTATCTCCTTAACTGGAATCCTTACCCCTTCTACCTCCTCAGTGGCCCGGTCGCCGAATATCAGTAGCATTGGTTGCTTGACCTCTCCCCCGCCAAATCGTGTTTCCACCTCTCCTGCCACAAGTAACGACTTGTCAGCGTTGTGATGCATGATGGTGCCAAATTTTTTTATGTACTCTTTACTCAACTCAACCGAAACCCGATCTAGAATCGCATCGCATATCGAATCGGGATGACCCAAACCCTTCCGCTCTACCACCTCAAGCTTCTGCTCTTCCAATGGGGTCTGCTTGAACTCCTCAACCATGATGTTTCGCACCAAGTTAACGCCTCGTGGATTTTGGTCGGCGAATGAGATATTTATAGGTTTGGATGGAAATATAACTCACAGGAATTGGTGGTTTCTTGGTGATTTTCAAACCATCTGAGGTTAAAGTGATGCGAGTGCGGCTGGGGCTCACTCAAGCCAAGCTGGCCGAGCTAGCCGGGGTGACCCAAGCATACATTGCAAAGATTGAAGCGGGCGAAGCTGATCCACGAGTCTCTACCCTCGAGAAAATCTCCAAGGCGCTCGAGCAGGTTGGCGCCGGAGAACAACACATATCAGTTGGCCAAATAATGTCTTCCCCAATCATCTCTGTAAGACCAACTGACAGGATAGAGCGGGCCGTTCGGCTGATGAAGTCCCACGATATCTCACAGCTCCCCGTGTTAGACGGTGATGTCCCAGTGGGATCTGTATCTGAAACAACAGTTGTCCGCAAAATCGCCTCCGGTGAGAACATGAGCAAGCTACTGAAGCGCAGCGTCAGTGAGATAATGGACGGCCCTCTTCCAACCGTGAGCAAGGATTCCGATGTCGATGTCGCTTACCACCTGCTCGAATACGAACCGGCCGTGGTCGTGCTGGAGCGTGGAAAAGCGGTCGGCATCGTGGCCAAGGCGGACGTGTTCAAGCTCACCGGCAAGCCCAAGACCTAACTTCAATGTTTTTTATTACAGGACCCAGAATGATAATGCTGGTGTTATGGCAGAGGTACGGGAAAGGATCGCCAAGTGGATCGCAGGCGACATTGCCCTGTCCGACGACCCTGGGGCGGCCTTCAGGCGCTGGCGGGAAAGGTTCGGGCTCAATCAGACCGCCTTGGCCAAGGTTATGCGCGTCTCTCCTTCGGTCATCAGTGACTACGAGTCCGGCAGGAGGAAATCCCCTGGGGCCGCCACAATCAAGCGCGTGGTGGAGGCGTTTCTCAGCGCGGACGAGAAGGGGGGAGGAGCTGTTTCTAGGACTTTCTCGCAGGTGTTCGGCAGCCAGCTGCCGCCTGACGTGGTGCTTGAAATCAGAGAATTCGGCGAGCCGGTGGATGGAAAGACCATCTGCAAAGCTGTTGGGGGAACGGTCGTGGCGAACAAGGAGCTGCTCGATCAGAAACTCTTCGGGTACACCGTCATAGACAGCTACAAGGCTGTTCTCGGGCTTTCGAGCGACGATTTCCGGCGTCTGTATGGGTTGACCACCGAACGGGCGCTTGTTTTCACCGGCGTCACCACCGGGCGCTCCCCCATGGTGGCTGTGAAGGTCATCGGGATAACCCCTGGTATGGTAGTTTTACATGGGGAGCTCGGGGAAGCCGACGCGTTGGGCGTGAAAATAGCCGAGCTTCTCAAGGTGCCGCTTGTCGTCTCGAAGCTACCTTCTGTGGCTGGGTTGCTTGAGGGCCTCCGAAAGTGCGCTCGTTGACAAAAGATTTCTGACCCTGTTTTTAGTCTTACGTCAATTGTCGATATATTTCCCGACAATCAAAAGGTTTTTATCGCCCTCTCTCAGCATAAACATAAAAATTGGTTGGGCTAAGACAAAAGGTGACTAAACCAATGGATGTAGGTATAGTCGGTTACGGTGTTTACATCCCGCGGTACCGCATCCGAGTCGAAGAGATCGCCAAAGTCTGGGGGGATGACCCAGAACGCATTAAACATGGGCTGCTGGTTGAAGAGAAATCAGTCCCCGGCCCAGATGAAGACACTGCAACAATAGCTGTCGAAGCCGCGCGGAACGCTGTAAAACGGGCGGGGATCAACCCCCAGGAGATCGGTGCGATTTACGTTGGCTCGGAGTCCCATCCGTATGCGGTCAAACCTACCGCCACCATAGTAGCGGAAGCCATCGATGCCACTCCTCATCTTACTGCTGCAGACTACGAGTTCGCTTGCAAGGCGGGGACCGCTGGAATCCAGACTTGTATGGGGGCGGTCGAGGCTGGGATGATAAAGTATGGGATGGCCATAGGCGCCGATACTGCCCAAGGGGCCCCCGGCGACCCGCTCGAATACACGGCTGCTGCAGGTGGCGGTGCTTTCATCATTGGCAAAAACGGAGGCAAGACCATAGCAACAATCGAGGGGACCTACTCTTACACGACCGACACCCCTGACTTCTGGCGCCGCGATATGAGACCTTACCCTAAGCACGGGGGAAGGTTCACTGGTAAACCTGCCTACTTCAAACATGTGCTGTCCGCCGCCCACGGCCTTCTCCGCGAACTCGAGCTCACCCCCCAAGACTTCGCATACGCTGTCTTCCACCAACCAAACGGGAAGTTCCCGCTCCAAGTTGCTGAGGAACTTGGCTTCTCGAATGAACAAGTGATGCCTGGCCTGCTTACACCTAAAGTGGGAAACACCTACTCTGGGTCATCCATGATTGGTCTCGCCGCCGCCCTTGATCAAGCCAAGCCGGGAGATCGCATCTTGGTCGTTTCCTATGGTTCGGGCGCGGGAAGCGATGCCTTCAGCATTGTGGCGCGTGATGCTATAGAAGCGAAACGCGATGCCGCCAAAACTGTAGCCGAATACATAAATAATAAGGCATACATCGACTACTCAACTTACGCCAAGTTCAAGAGGATGTTGGTGAGATAGATGCGTGACGTAGCCGTTATTGGGGTCGGGATCACCAAGTTCGGCGAGCTCTGGGATGTCTCCTTCAGGGAGATGATTATAGAGGCCGGAGCCCGAGCGATTGAGGACGCAAAAATCGATGGCAAACAGCTTGACGCGATGTATGTTGGAAACATGTCCTCAGGGCAGTTTATCCGTCAAGAGCACACTGGTGCCCTCATAGCCGACCATGCTGGGCTTGTGCCCATCCCTTCAACACGTGTCGAGGGTGCGTGCGCATCCGGTGGCCTCGCACTCCGCCAAGCAGTGATTACCGTCGCCTCAGGGATCCACGATTTCGTCGTCGCGGCTGGTATAGAGAAAATGACCGATGTGTTGTCTGGGGTAGCAATGGGGGCCCTTGCAACCGCTGCCGATCAAGAATGGGAGGTGTACGTGGGGGCGACTTTTCCCGGGCTCTACGCGCTGATGGCACGTCGGCATATGTACGAGTTCGGGACGACTGAAGAACAGATGGCGATGGTCGCTGTAAAAAATCACCAAAATGCCTGTTTCAACCCGTGCGCCCAGTACCACATGAAGGTCACAGTCGACGCCGTGCTCAACTCGCCGCCGGTCACCCTGCCCCTAAAGCTTCTCGACTGCTCGCCGATCACCGACGGCGCGGCCTGTGTGATTCTCGCCCCTGCGGAAAAAGCGCGGAAATTTAATGATACCCCCATTTTGATCACCGGCACCGGACAGGCAAGCGATAGCATTTCCCTGCACAGCCGCCCGTCACTCACCAGCCTGAGGGCAACAACAGAAGCGGCAAAGGCTGCGTACAAGATGGCTGGCGTGGGGCCGGATGATATAGACTTGGCCGAGGTCCATGACTGCTTCACCATAGCTGAGCTCATGGCGATCGAGGACTTGGGGTTCTGTAAAAAAGGTGAGGGGGGGAAAGTGACGCAGGAAGGCGAGACTGCAATCGGTGGCAGAATTCCAATCAACACCAGCGGTGGACTGAAAGGGAAAGGACATCCCGTGGGTGCCACCGGTATCGCTCAAGCGGTGGAGATCGTGCAGCAGCTCCGCGGCGAGGCTGGAAAGAGGCAGGTCGACGGTGCGGAAATTGGGTTGGCGCACAACGTTGGTGGCTCAGGGGGCACCGCTGTCGTGCATGTATTCAAGAGAGGTGATTAAGTGGCCGTCCCACGTTTCTGGCGCGAAATCCCCAGTAGGTACAACCTAATTGGCAGCCGTTGCGGAAACTGCAACAAGGTCATGTTTCCTCCCCGGCATATATGCCCTCACTGCAGGCGAATAGGGAAGCTGGAGCCTTATAAGCTGAAGCCGCGTGGCAAGGTAGTCTCCTACGCCATCACTCATGTGGCTGCGAATGGGTTTGAGGACCAAGTGCCATACGTGCTCGCCATAGTGGAGCTCGAGGATGGGCCACGCCTTACGACCCAGATCACAGACTGCGACCCGGCAGAGGTCAAAATAGGTGACGAGGTCGAAATCGTTTTCAGGCGAATGGGTGAGGAAGGCGAGGACGGAGTTCTATACTATGGCTACAAAGGGAAATTGGTTAAACCTTGATCTCAAAATCAGCTTTAAAACCTACGTCCGCCGTGCAAACGTCAGATAGCCAGTATGTGCGATCATCCGTGTACTTGGCCGTGTGCAGCTAGCTTTTACCTCAAACTCGCGGACTAGGCACTCAATTGTTTTAAAATTCGTGAACTTGAAATTTGGGAATTCGCTGTAAAGGCGCTGGATATGCTCGACACACGGCGTGAAGACCGCGAGGTATCCCCCTGGTTTCAGCGCTCGCTCAGCATGCGCCAGCGCTCGCTCGGGCTGAGGCAGGTCCAACGTGACTAGGTCGACATCGGACTCGTCTATTCCTTCGTAAATGTCCTTGAGCTTCACCGTCACAATCTCGGCTAGCCCCGCCAAGCGGATATTTTCCTCTGCTAGGCGCGCGAAGTCCTCCCTGATTTCATATGTCACCACGCGCCCATCGGGTCTGACGAGGTTGCCCAAAAAAATCGCGAGCGAACCTGACCCAACGCCTGCATCGACCACGAGGCTGCCGGGCCCAACCCCCGTATACGCGACAATCTGCGCCGCATCCTTGGGGAGCATGATCTGGGGGGCGCGCCTGAGTTTTTGTAGATAGTCGATGATGGACGGGCGGAGTAAGACAAATTCATTCCCCAGATGCGACTTCAGCTTAGCCCCGGGTTCCTTTCCGACCGCCTCGCCCAGATCGACCACGCCCAGGTTGGTCTGGAGCTGCCTCCTTTCTGCCCTCGTGAGGTACTTCCTGCCTCGCTCGTCGATGAGTATTATTCTCTCCCCTTCCTCGATCATGGAGCTCCCGTCAAAGTGTGTTATATACCTAGTATCTAAAAAATAAGGGGAGGCCATGAAGCTCGCCTTGCAATACTGGCAATTGAGGGGCCGTCAGCGTGTCGCGATCCCGCTTGCTATATCCGTCCTCCTCCTAGTTCCCTTTCTGGTCTTAGGGGTGCCTCTCAGCAGGGACTTCAAGGGCGGCTCGCTGGTGATGGTCCGAGGACTGGAAAACGTCCCCAGCGCCAGCAGTGTAGAATCCGCGGTGGAGGGCTTGCTCGGCACGGACGCTGAGGTTGTGCTACTCGAGAACGGCCTTCACATTGAGACAGACGCGCTGGATGGAGCCAGTGAAAACAACGTCAAGGGGATGCTCTCCAGTCAATTTGGGATTCCTACCGACCGGGTCACCATAGGGACGATGGGGCCGACGATCAGGGGCCATCAGAGCAGGCAGGCGCTGTTCTCTATAATCGGCGCGTTCGTCGGGATTGGGGTGCTCTCCATTCTCATCTTCAGGCGTCGCATCGTCCCTGTAACCATCCTGTTGGTGCTGGGGCTTGACATCCTCGGTGTTTTAGGGTACATGGCGCTGCTCCGGGTGTCCTTGGACCTAGCATCGATCATAGGAATCACGATGCTCATCGGCTACGTCGTCAACACCAACATGCTGCTCGCTTGGCGCATCCTCAAACGAGCTGGCGGTGAACCCAAGGAACAAGTGTCCAGGTCCATGGATACAGGGTTAACGATGAACGTGCTGATGATCGTGCTGCTCCTCAGCTTGAACATCCTCACGAGCGCCCACGAGCTCAACGTGCTAACCGCTGTGCTCGTCTTTGGCATTGCGATCAACATTATCAACACCTGGTTCTTGGGCGCTGGGATCCTGCTCAGGCATGTTGAACGACTGAAGGTGAGGGAGTACCATGTCGCTATTTAAAGAACGACGCGTAAAGTTGCTGGCCCTTGTGGTTCTGATATCGGTGATGCTGGTCTGGAGGCCATGGGGAGGACTCGAACCGCGGGCGCGAGGACTGAATTTTGGAGTCGACATCGCAGGTGGATACAGGGCTGTTCTCTGGCTGGATGTTTCTCACGTCACCATACGCACATCCACAGACAACTTGGACTCCGCTTGGAACTCCATACGCTCCGCGCTTGAGGATAGCTTGAACACCACGGTAAACTTGGTCGCACGATACCCGGCTGAAAACAGGATAGTGGTGGAGGTAGGGAAGTCTGTAACAAGCGCCTTCGTCCAGGAGATAATCGGCGGGTCAGGCACCGTCGTTGATGTCCAAAATTCCGCAACCCCGAGCACGCTGGATGACGTCATCTCAAAACTTCATGCACGCATTGATCCCTACGGCCTACTCGAGACGCGCTTCTGGACGCTCGGGGAGAACTACATACTGTTTGAGACAGCCCAGTTGGATTACTACACCAAGGAACTGGTGACCAAACAGGGGCGGCTCGAGCTCTTCATCGAAAATGAGCTGGTGCTCACTGATAAAGACATTGAGATTTTTGGAACTCCAGTACCTGCTGGCCGGGTATATTCCAGCATTCCCATCCAGTATACGGAGGAGGGTGAACAAAAGCTCAAAACTGCGTCCGAGGGGAAAACTGGTCTTGCCGGTGCAGTTTATCTTGATCGCCCCTCTGACGCCATCTTGATTTTTGACGAGAGGGTGCTGAACGAACTCTCCAAACTGACCTACGACAACGCTACTCGGATGTTCACTTACACGACCACGGAATACACGGGTGAGGAGCTTCAGTATACCTTGCGCGTCCCTGCCATTGGAACCTCCGTGGAGAACCTCTCGCCAGAAGCGCTTGAGTATCTTGAGAGTCCTGATGGGGTCAAACTACGTGCTCTCCTTTTAGGCAGCACGGATGATTTCGCGCGCATCATCGAAAACGTCCCCGCGCGCTATCGGGTCGAAAGCATTCCCCAGCTCAGCGGTGAAAGCAAGGATAAATGGATCAAACGAGCCTGCGGCGTCATCTCTGATCTCCCGGTCTATCTGGGGGTGGGATCGGGCCGGATCGTTGTTGAAGCCAGCCTGCAGGAAGTAAGGAATCTCCGCACGATCCTGTCCAACAAATCGCCGACGGAACTATCGCTCACAAGTGAAGCCGAGATAGGATCCCGTCTAGGTGCCGGGTTTATGAGGGAGGCTCTAATTGCTGGCGCCGTCGCCGTCGCTGGGGTGTTTTTACTGATTTATTATCGGTATCGGCGCTGGAAAATCTGTCTGGTGTTCATCGGGTTCACGCTGTGCGAACTGTTGATAACCTTTGGTGGCGCGTCCGTGTTGGGTCTGACCCTTGGGCTACCTGAGATAGGCGGGTTGTTGGTGGTCATCGGCACTGGCATTGACCACCAGTTGACCACGACCGACGAAGTGCTGCGGGGAGTCCACCCCGAGAAGGCGGGTGCGGGCTGGAGGGCCTCGCGGACGCTTCCGATGATCTACGCCTCGATTTTTATGACGCTCGCGGCCGTGGTACCGATTGCCGTGCTCGGGTTCGGTGCGCTCCGCGGTTTTGCTACAATCGCGATAACGGGGACGGTCCTTGCCTTTCTTTTTACCCGACCAACCTATCCCAAAGCAATCGACGCAATCTTGACATCTAGCCGTGCCTCAGCCACGTAACACCAAAACTACCGCGGATAGGGCGGCCAGCAAACCGATCGTTAGCGTGAAACCCAGGAAGAGCCTGTGAACGCCGAGGGCCCTTAGCGCGTCCTTGGATATCGCGTAGATCGAGGCCGCGCAGGCGAAGTAAAACCACAGGACAACTGTCGCGATTAGGAGCAGGTCCAGATTCAACAATATCATCACGAATGCCAAGAACCCTGCAGCCACAGTCGCGATCGTGAACGGGAAGAAGAGGGCTGTGAGGATCATCCACTTCCGGGAATTCATTCAATCACTTCTAAATGGATGAATAAGGGGGGAGAGCATTTCAGGTTATTTATTCTTGCCCTTGGCGTTGCCTCGCCCCTGATTACCGCCACCTTGGTCTAGGTTTCCACCACGTTGCCCTGGCCCTGCCCGCCACCCTGATTCTCCTTGACCTTGGCCCGGAGATTGACCGCCCTGCTCGGGAGGCGTTTGGGGTGGGCCTTGTCCCTGCCCTTGGTTTCCACCCTGCCCCGGCGTCCCGCCCGATTGGCCTGGCGGAACTTCTGGCCTGTTCCCGTGACCTTGGCCCTGTCCCTCACTAGGTTTGATAACCCGGATGGTGTCGCTTCCTCTGAACGGTGCGGAGCCCCACTTGCCGATTACCGTCAGCTCAACATTGTCACCAACGCTCACCAGCCCTTGCACGGCCGAGCGATCGAACTTAACCATCAGGTCTGGCACGCCGTCGCCGTCGTGGTCACCGATCTCGGTTGGCCAAGGCTCAGCGGATAGGATTCCCTCGAGGAAGATGTCGCCCTCGAGAGCCACGGTGCTCACGTCGATTTTCGCCACATCAAGGCCGCCCGGCAGCTCGATGTAGCAGGTTATCCAGCGGCCTTGGCTACGGAGGTTTAGAGTTTCAGGGTCGATGTCGATCATAGCGGGTATCAAGGTGGCACACCTGGCGTCGGCTTCCGGTGGCGGCCCCTCGACGTTTCCCGCCACATCGCAGGCTATAGAGTAGAACTCGTAGAAGCCGTGGCCTGCTGGTATGTCGAACGACCACTCGTAGGGCTCCTCGTTGTCGGCCCCGAACGATGTCCAATCGCCCCAAGTTGAATTGTCGAGCGAATGGCGGTAGTAAAGCTCGACGCTCGCGACGCCGCTCAGTCCATCCGATGCTGTGGCGGTAATTGCAAAAGGCGTCAAGGTCTGCCAGTAGGGCTCGATCGGATCGACCGAGGAGACCGGTGGAGTAGTGTCAACCCCGATCCTCTCATCGGGCTCCTCGGGTGCCTTCTCGACATTTCCGGCAACGTCTGCGGCGATCGAGTAGAGTTCGTAGTAACCATTGCCTTGGGACGGGTCGAACTGCCAAGCGTACGGGGACTGGTCATCAGCGGCGTAAAGCGTCCAGCCCGACCAGTTGAGGTTATCGGGCGAGTAACGGTAGTATAATCTGACATCCCTCATTCCGCTTGGTACGGCACCGTTCGGCGGGACTGGATCGTTTGCCGCGGCAGTCACTTCAATTGGAAGCATCGAAGCGTTGTGCCAGTGGGGTTCGATTGAGTTAAGGCTGGAAATGGGGGGCAGCGTGTCGACGCCCGCCTGTGCATCGGCACTCTCCGGGGCCGCCTCACGGTTTCCGGCTCGGTCCGCCGCAACCGAGTAGAACTCATAGAAGCCATCGCCAGCGGGGGCATCGAATGTCCAAGAGTAAGGTTCGGAATTGTCTATGTCGTAAAGCGCCCAGTCGCTCCATGTTGAGTTATCAGCGGAGTATCGGTACCACAGTTCAATGTTTTCGGCTCCACTCAGCGCGTCGGAAACCGTGGCGGTTACCTGGAACGGGACCGTCCCCGCGTTCTGCCACAATGGGCTGACTGGGTCAACGGAAGATAATGGTGGCATAGTGTCAACGCCGCACATCGCGCCCGTAACCACGGCCTTCACGGTTGGAGTGTACTTCCAGCCGCCATCCGTGTAGATGCTCTCGCCGTTCCACACCGCGTCCCATATGGTTCCAATCCCAGAGGCAACGGACATCAATCCTCCTGAGGGTAACTCATACCTCCAGATCTTGCCATCTTGCCACACAAGGTACAGATATCCATCACCGGGTATCATTATCGAAACTATCGCCACGGGATACGGGTATCCGGGCGCTTGCACGGGTGTGACGCCGGAGATCGTCTTCAATCTGACCCAGCTATCGGAAGAAATCGTATACCTCCACAGTTCCAATGAATAATATGTCCCCTCAAGGAGCGCATAAATGTGATCCCGTCCATCCCACGTCAAGTCCGCTGCCAGCATGCTAGACGGGAACGATAGGGTATCCCACCTGTTGCCCGAGATGGAGTACCGCAAGAAGATCCCACCGTTGTCCAAGGTGTAAATGTAATCGTCGCCAGTCCATACCAGTGCCCCCCTGTGAATCCCGATGGGAGTTGATGCCATGCTCTCCCAGCGGTTTGCTGAGATGGAATATCGCCAGAAGTCATGCTTGGGGTCGAAGTAGTAGCCTCTAAGGGCGTAGAGATGCCCATCTGCCCAAATCAAGCTGTTGAAGCTCGCCCCTTCAGCCGGCATAGCGGTCAGGTGCGTCCACGTATTGTTGGAGATAGAGTAACTCCAGAGTTCGCTCCATGTGCGCATGTATACCTTGTCGCCCCCATCCCAAGCCAGCCCCCTCCAGCCCTCGGTGGATGCCGGAGCCGAGATGGAAGAGAACGTTCCATCAACATGAACTACTGAGACAGCCCCCCTCATCCCCTCCGCGTTGCCAGCGCGATCTGTTGCGACGCTTGTGAACTCGTAGTACCCGTCCCCCGCAGGAGAATCGAACTTCCAAGTCCAAGGCTCGTTGTCATCGATGCCGAGCGACCGCCACTCGGACCAGCTTGAGTTATCTGGCGAGTAGCGGTAGAAAAGCTCAACGTTACCGACCCCTGAGAGGATATCCGACGCTTTTGCGGTCACCTCAAGCGGGAGGGTCTCATCATTTTGCCAATAAGGCGTTATTTGGTCGAGGTAAGATTCTGGAGGCGTGGTGTCCACACCAGCTCTAGCAGTCGCCTTCGGCCATGTTATGTGTGTGTCCACATTCACATCGCCGAATAGGTCAAACCATACTGTGTAAATGTAGTCGGATGTATCAGATCCAGCAAACTCGCTTCTGATGTTCCCATCCACAGAGATGACCTCAATGTTACCAATTCGAACAGGTTCGGGTAACCATATCCGACCTCTGAAACCTTCTAGCTCCTCCACCCATTCATCAAC
The DNA here is from genome assembly GCA_030016755.1 of Candidatus Hodarchaeaceae archaeon. Classification (GTDB taxonomy): domain Archaea; phylum Hadarchaeota; class Hadarchaeia; order Hadarchaeales; family Hadarchaeaceae; genus JASEJC01. The sequence continues at coordinate 37,926 of JASEJC010000001.1, forward strand.
AGGCTCAGGAATCCAGTGCCGGCCCCATATTTCTTTTATTTCCATCCTTACCCTGATATCGACGTCCATCATGGTTACATCTATCCACGTGGGCCACCAACCATTCTCCCAATATCCGTAAAAGTTCTCGCCTTCGATCTCGATCCAAATCCCATAAGTTCCATTCGGGTTCCCGGGATTTCCTCCGTACTCATACTCTGGGGCCTCGACCTCATATGGTCCGCGCTCAAAAGAGGCCCCTGCCTCACCCCTAAGGCTTCCTATGAGCGTTCTCGATTCGACCACGGGCTGCTCGAGGTTCCCCGCCCTGTCAACGGCGAGGGTGCCGAACTCGTAGTAACCGTCCTCCTCGGGGGCGTCGAATGAGCACTCCCATGGCCACTCGTTATCAACACCGTAAAGCCTCCAGTCGTTCCAGCCCATGTTGTCATTTGAGTACCTGTAGAACAGCATGACCTCTTTAACGCCGCTCCGGTCGTCCGTCGCGGTTGCCGTGATAGTGAAAGGCAGCTCACTTTGCCAGTAGGGTGAGATCGTATCTACAGATGAGGTGGGCGGGACGGTATCGATGTAGACGTATGTGGCCCCCGACCAATCGCTCCAAGCCCCCGCCCCGTTCTGTGCGCGGACCTTGATGTAATAAATGCCATCAGCTAAAGTTGGATGATAGCTAGTATCCGTTGTGTAAAACGTGTCTTCCGACCAAGAGCGGTATACCTCATATTGATTCACCCCAGTATCAGGATCGCTTGCTACCCAGTACCAATGCGGTGAATTGTGGTTCGACCATTCTCTGCCGCAGTGATCCTCACCGACTATCGGGGTAGTTGGAGGCGTTGTATCCACGACTAAGGTGTAAGTGCCGTCACCGCTAATTTTACGAACCTCGATATAGTAATAACCCGACATCTCCGCAGTATAGATTATCTCCTCGCTCATGTGGCCTAGATGTGTGGAACTCGCGATTAAGTTCTGTTCAGGATCGTATAGATGAAGGTCGAAATCACATTCGTGGTTTTCTTTTATGCCAATCGTTTTGCCCTTTTCTGCCCCAATTTGATAAAAGTCCTTTATATCCACCCCTCTTAAGCTGCCTGTGTATCTCCCCGAAAGTATCCTCCTTGGGCAATCAAGATTATCGCCTGCATCGCCTGCGAATCCCGCATCAAATTGTTGTTCGATCCTAATCATCTCCGTGTCTAAATAACTTACCCCGGCGTATTTCGCTCTTGCTCTCAGGAGATAAGTGCCGCTTGGAGCATTTGCCGGCGCAAATATTGACTCCCTATAATACGCAGAACTGCCTGATCCGAGGGTAGTCCTATCAATAAGTCCGCCACTGATGGTCTGGCCATTACTGTCCATGAACTCCAAGTATACATCAACTCGCTCTAAAGTGCGTGGTAAGTTATTACGCACATCGAAGAGAACGTAAAACTCATCGCCTGCCATAACTTCTGAAGGGGCCTCTAATAAATTAACGGTCAGCTCATTAATGACCCTCATCGGCATTTGTGGATCACCTAGCAAAACTGTTGTCAGTATCAGACCCCGATTATTTGGATCACCGACCCCTTTCTCTTGTAAGTACTGCCGCTTTGCGGCATCTAAACACACCGCCGGTTGGTACCGATGTTCTGTAAAAAATTTCTGCCAAAAAAGAACATCAAGTTTTCCGCTTAAATCCTCATTAAGACCAGGTTCAAAAAGAACTCCGTGCACGTATGGTGCCTCTCTAGAGTTACCTACATAAGCGATTGCAGTTTTTCCTTCGACAAAGGGACTGTATAGAGAATATTCACCTATCGTTGGTTTATCGTAATCGAAACTCGCAGAATAACATGCTACTACATACATCAAAAAACCTTCTGAATTTGTAAGTTGAGCTACCGTGCATTCTCGGTAAAATGGAAAAAAGTCCTTTTTTCCTTTCTTTCCTTTTGCCGATAACTCAATTTCGTTTCCATGTGAAAACGAGTTAATGATTCCGGGTTCAAGTTGATTTATGGCATTCACTACGTTTATCTCTGTTAAATTCGCATCTTCGTCATAAAGTGTATGAGTGTCAACCTGCCCCCTTGCGAAATTAGCTATGGGGGCTTTAACTTCTGAACCATAATGGTCCCTAGTCCAACTTTGGTATATCCAGCCGCCGAGTAAAAGGAAATCCTCAACCGCCGGGCGATTAGCACCATACTCTGTGATCTTTTTAATAGATGGGGTTGGTACCCTGCTGACGTGGACCTCTGGTATCCAATCTACTTCATCAAAAATTATCGATCCTAAAAAGGAAGCAAATTCACCGAAATTGCTATTGGTATTGTAATCGTCCCAAGTTCCATCCAAACAAGCATAATAAGAATCTGCTGGCGCAAACGCTCGCCAAACCTCTCCGCGTTTCTTTGCTTGTTCTTCGAATATCCCATACAAGCGTACGTATCTTGTAGGAAGTTCCCAGTAATTGTCAAGCGCTGGTGGCTGCGGTGTCGCATCATAGGACGTTGGCCTATCGGCTGGATCCACGTCACCATTCAACAACACCCACTTGACATTTTTATTAAGATAATACCATTTAATGCAATTTCTTATTTTTTCCGGTATATCTCTACCTTGGTAAGTATTTGTGATGCCGAGTGTGACATGGTCAAAAATCACGTTCCCGTCTTCGCTTTGATCTACCGTGACAACGTATGTTTCTAACCCCCAATCCTCTTTTTGCCGTACAAAGGCGTTCAAGTCCGCATCAACTAACTTTGGTCGCGTCACGATGAGGTAACCATCATCATTTGAGTTCTCTTGGGAGGCTAAATCATCATGTTTGATTTCAGACTCTAGACTATTATATGGAGGGTCTACTTCTACATACACCTTAATTTGTTCATAAAATACCATCTCCCCTACTGAAGGACGATATTGAATCGGGTAAACCCAGATGCCAATTACTAGCGACCCTCCTTCCCCACCCACCACCATAGCTTCCCCCAAACGTCCGGGATAGAATAAACCTGAATTATAAACGTTCCCATCCAGAAATAAAACCGTTGATTGTGATGTTTGTGCTGGTATAATGTAACTACCTTCAGTAAGTTGAAGTGTAATAGGGTCACTTGTTTCAAAACTAACGCTTACTATCTGTGGCAGCTCTTCTAACAAACAACCGTCAGCCCAAGGAACTTTCAACAAATGCCCTTTGTAAGGCAACATCGGCTTGCCTTGAGCATTTAAGTAGGTACAATTTTCAATTCTCACAATGCTATAATTTTCGTTTTCTTCGATTCGAGGAAAATCAAACGTAAATGTGTATTCAACTATTACGTTTTGGTTGTCTGATATAGTCTCGGCTGCCATGCTCACTTGAGAAGTGCCATTTTCTACGAGCGTGAAACCAGAAGTTAAAGGAATAAAACAAAGCAATAAAAAACCAAATATTGGTAGAATCCTAATAATCCATTTGATAAAACCAACCCCTCGTTACTTTGAGTTATCTATCAACTGTAGTATTTAGAACCTCCTCCTGCGCTGCCAAATTAGTAGCTGAACCCCGATGCTCATGAGCACCACAAGTAAAATACACCAAAACCATGGAAAATAAGAAACCTCTCTAATTGGAGTGTCTGGCACCCTCCCGCGATTGTAAATCCATAGAGGTGTACCAGTTTCGCGGTTTAGGAGAATCAGTTCTTCGTTACGATCTTTTATTCCTCTGGCTACCACATAATCTCCGCCTGCTGAAATCGCAACTGGGGGTTCAAAGACAAGAAATATAGACCAGAGCGGAGTGTTATTTTCTTTAGAAAATGTGAGCACGTTAAAAAAGGTACTGGCAACGATGTATGTACCGTCCGAGGAGATACCCACGTATGCTATATACTCGCTATAGGACCATAGGGGTTGATTGTCTTGGTTCGAAAAGAGGTAAAGGGCGTTGGAAGCGCCAGCTGCTATGTAATCCCCATTATCTGAAATTGACATACAGCCCATAAGAGTTTCGTAACTCCACAGTGGTTGGTTATCCTCACGAGAGAACAAACAAAAGCCCTGAGAAACAGTAAAAGATGCCACAATAAATCTGGCGTCTGATGATATCTCGAGGTGAGAATCATAGTGAACCCACGCGCTAGCATGTCCGCTCACCAATAACATAATAACAGCGGCAATTGCTGTGATCAAAATTAAGGTGCTACGTAAAGGTGGCAGAGAAGTGTACTTTTCTTTATACATCTGAATCTCCATTTCTAACTTACCCTGGTGGCTTAAACGCTTTAGATATCAATCTTGATTTTTTGGACTAACCCAGCGCTCATGCTGATTCTGGTCTCCGCCCAGTAGCGGGCCTGACGGGATTCCGACCCAGCGTGGGGAATTGGGTCTGCTTAATCTCGATACTCACCATAAGTGATAATCTAGCCTTGTATTTGTACTTCCTATGGGCGAAGGAGGTGCTGACGGTCATCTTCAGGTGCCCCTCTCATCTCCCGACGACTATCACATAAACAAGTATTGGGTCGTCGTGGGCAGCTCCCTCCGCAGAGCCGCAACCTCGGGCCGATAAATCAGCAGCTCCCCAGCAGCTCGTTTGTTCAAGATTTTGCCCGCCACCCTCGCCTCCGGCTCCCCGCTGATCCTCGCCGCCCCTCTGCCGAGTTTTGGATCAAGCGCGATCAGGATCGGCAACTGGAGTTTATCCCAATCCGTTTCGGGCAGGAGCTTAGAAAGGGACTCGAGCTCTTCGCGCTTGAAGAAGTGGGTGCTACCATCGCGCGTCCGAACTGAGGGTTTTGGGGACGAGAGTGCCTCCCGCAAAGATATGCGCCTCTCGGGCAGGTGGACGTTGAGCCGCCCAAGCTCGAGTTTGATGATGCGCTCCACGCTTACCCGCGCTCCTCGAGTATCGCCTTTATCCGCTTCAGGCGGGTGAAGTTCTCGCGCTCCATCTCGTCGAGCCTCATCATGATGAACTTGAGGGCCCCCCTCAGCCTAGGGATCAGGATGTACTCTAGCGCGTTCACCCTTCGCTTCGTCTTCTCGAGCTCCTTAGCGATCGCGAACGCCGATGCCTCGAGTTCGGCAAGTTCGACCAAGAGCTTAAGCGCTCGCTCGAATTCCCGCGATGCCTCGTCCAGCTCCGATGAAGTCATGTGTAGGCTATATCCCCTTGCCACAGCATTGCGCTCCACTTCTCCAACCTCCACCGCGGGCACCGTGATGCCCATGATGAAGCGTGTCGAAATTTCCAGCTGAAGTTCTCGCTTGGTCTCCCTCGCCGCCTGCATGGTCTCGAGCGTCCCCATGACGGCAAAACAATTAGACAGCGCGCGGTGAGCCTTCGAAAGCTGCTCTAGCGCCTTCGCCCTTGAGTCCTGAATCCTCCTCAATACCTCGAAGAACTCCATTACTAGCGCGTCCATCTTCTCCTTCAGCAGGTCGTGGCCCCTCTGCGCTAGCCCCACGCGCTTCCTGAGCTTCATGAGCTCCATCCGGGTCGGGGAAACTGCTAACGCCGCCGCCATCTACTCGCCCTCCTTTTTCACCATTATTTCGGCCCCGACCGTTCGCCTGATCACCTCGCGCAGCTCATCGACCTTCGGTGTGTACCCAGTTTTGTCGGGAATTCGGAGCACGAGGGGGAGCAGCCGCTTCGCCCGCATCGCCTGGCGGAACTCGAACCCGAGCTCCTCCGCGACGCGATGGGTCAATAGGATGAGCCCGATCTCATCGCTTGCTAAAAATTCTTTCAGCTTGGCGAGCGTCTCGTCCTTCGTCGCGTGAACGTGTGCGTAGGTGGCGCCAGCCAAGGCCATGCCCGTGGTGGTGTCCAGATCCCCGATGACGGCAACTCTATAACTCAATCTTTGCCACCCTCGTGATTTTTTCCTTTATTTTCTGCGGCTCCGCGCCGTCCGCCTTGAGCCTGATTATCGCGCGCAGGTTTCGCATCTCGTTCTCCTTCAGGTTGATGTACGAAACCACGGGCGCTATGCTGAAGAACTGGGTGAACTCAAGCCACCTACATAATTTAAGGTGCACTTCATCGAGAGCCCGCTCGGCCGCGGAGATCCCTTGCTCCTCTATCTGCGGCATGGCTTCTGCCAAAATTTTGCCTGGGGTGGTGATGTGGATCATGTGTATTGCCGAGCGGACGTCCTCGGCCGTGACCATCGCCTTCAACATCACATCCGTCAGCTCGTGCGAAGGCTTCACAAGATACTTGTCGATTTCATCTGGTGGGGTGCCCTCATGTTTGAGCCGCAAAATCAGCTTGATGTTCACCGAGTCGATCTCGTAGCCGATAATCGCCTTTAGTATTGACCGCTGTGCCCTCTTTGCCAGCACGTCCTCCCACAGGGCCTTGTAATAGTGCTTGTCGAGAGCCAAAAGCAATGCAATCAAGCCGCGCTTCTCGTAATCCTCCAGTGCCGCCGATATCACGTCGAAGTACTCACTTCCCTTCAGGAATTCCAGCAATCCTTTCAAATCCTCTGCTGACGTGAGCATCTCGAGCCTCTCGCGGGGCATCGTCGGTGAAGACAACAGCACTTGTAATCTTTGCTCCTTTGGAATCTTGTTGTGAATCATTGTGATGAGGGCCTTGAGGTTCCAGAGGTCCACCCGCTGGAGTATCCTCAAAACGGTTCCCTTGCGTTGCTCCGGCACCATGGCGATGAGCTCGCGGTAGCGTGCGTTCAAATTCTCCCTCAGCGCTCGCTCCACCGCCACCATGTCGACTTCCTCGCCTTTCGCGACCTCGGCGAGCTGCGGTCGGTATTCAGTGTCTTCCAGAGCGGAGAATATGTTCACGATCCTCGGGGCGTCCGCAAGCTCCATCAGACGGGCCTCCGATAGCAGCCTCGCCTCCCACGCGCTTATGGTCGCGTTGCAGAAGACGTACGGCATCGAGCGGCGGGCGCTGATGATCACTAGGGCAAACATGGCACCTATCAGGGCTAGGACAAAAATTAGGACCTCTATCATTTGAACCCTTCGAAGAGGACCTTTGCTATTTTTACTCGCAGGGTTTCAAATTCCCTCCGCATCCTGCCCTCGAACGTCTCGTCGATTTCAACCTTCCCATCAGGCGTTCCGACCCTTACCCCGCCGATCACCTGAATGGGCTCCCCGAAAGAAATCGTCACGCTTTTCTTATCCCCGCCCAGCTCGCGCTCTATCTGGTCCTTGGTCCCTGCTAGCAGCTTCAGATCACGGCGATTGGCCCGGATGACGACGCTGTCCGAACCGAGCTTCTTGCCCGCAGCCACAGCGATGCCGACCAAGTCCTTCTCATATTTTTTTGACGATGCGTGGGCCCGTAGTTTATCCTCCACCTCCTTGAGGACCTCGTTTATCAACGCCTCCCGCTTCTGGAGCATCTCCCTTTTGGCCTTCATTCGGCCTTCGGCGAGCACTTGTCCGTAAATCTGCTTTCCTTGGATGCGCGCCTCTTTGACAACTCGTTCTTCCTCCTCCTTGGCACCAAAGCTGGCTGCATCGAGCAGCGTCTTTGCCTCCCGCTTCGCCGCCCTGATTATCTCCGTGGATTTCTCCTTAGCCTCCTTGAGGATATCCTCCGCTATCAGCTGGGCGCCTTTCTCTGCTGGCAAGACATGCCCCCCCTTAACCCATCGCGCCGATACTTGATAAAATCAAAATTGTTGCCAAAAGCCCCAAGATAGCGTAAAGCTCGACCATCACCGTGTAAAGCATGCTTTGCCCAAACACCTCTGGCCTCTTTGCGACAGCGCTGACGCCCGCTGTGGCGACCTTTCCCTGAGAATATGCTGTAGCCCCTTGGAGAATAGCTGGAACGGCCGCTACTAGCACAACCATGCCCATCCAGGGGGCAATAGCAATCTTAGCAACAACCGCTGGGTAAGCCACAAATATTATCAAGAAACCCGCCACGAAACCATAAATCCCCTGTGTGCCCGGAAGCACCTCTAGCACAAAAAGTTTTGAGAACTTCTTTGGATCCTCCGCTGATACCGCCGCCGCTGCAACTCCGGTCATCCCGACGCCAACAGCTGAGAAAATCCCCGGAATGACCACTGCCAGCCCCGCCGCCAACGCTACCCAGACCTCTTCACCTGCCAGGCCACTCACCCCCTTCTACTTTGGTAAACCTCCTTTTAGCTTTGAATGGTGCGAACTTTTCCCCACCCGACTCGTAGAATTTTCCGAAGAACTCGGCGAAGTGAAGACGCATTGTGTGGATGAAACCCCCTAGGCTATTAATGAATATGTTGAAGGTGTGAGCAGCTACGAAAACAAACGCGATTCCAATCATCGCCAAAATGGCTATTATTATGGCTGGCGAAAGCGAAAGATTAGGCGCCACCATCCCGCCCCAAGCGATCCCGAGGATGAAATTTATCGAAAATGCGATCACCCCAGTCGCGATCCCGAGGGCTAAAAGCCTTGAATAAGAGGTCACGTCAGCGATCAACCCAGTTATACCATAAACGACGTTAATCGGTCCTCCAACTTTTTCCCTAGCGCTTTTACCGATCATGACTGCGCCGACTATGCCTATCGCCAAACCGAGGTAGAAGAGGATCCTGAATGCCACGATGGTGGCTGCTGCTGGGACAAGGGGGTTGAACGCAGCAAAAAGATCTATTTTAGGAAATGCAAAATTCAGCCCAAATTCGTACATGCCGATACCTAAAATGCAGAAGCATAGCCCGAAGAATCCGATTAAAATCAGCACGCGTGATATGCGGCTGAATAAAATACTTTTCCAGTCCCTCCTGAAGATATCCTTCAACACCCCCGCCAGCCCGAACGCCACGATGAGGTGGATGATGCCTATGAATATAACCACCTTAAGCAGTGGGATTGGTCGCTGAATCGGATTTACCCAGAAGCCCTGCCCAAATCCGAAGCACCCCCCTATCAGGAGACCAACGATAACTGTGAATATCGCACACACGACCATCATCCGCCTGAGCTTTCGCGGGAATATTTTCGCCAACCAAACGCCGGAGGCCATGAAAATCCCGAGCGCGATGCCGTAGCCCACATCGGACAGAGCTATGGCGAAAAACAGCGCGAAGGTAAGGCTCACGAAGGGCGTTGGGTCCACTTCATCGTACTTCGGTAGCCCATACATTCCTGTCACATACTCGAAGTCCTCCACCACTTGCGGGTTCTTCAGCTCGACGGGGACAGCCTCTACTTCAGCCCGCTGAGGGTCGTAAGTGCGCAGGACGTGGCGTCCATTCGTTGCGGTGCTCAACACCTCTTCAAGTTCAGCCACCTGCTTCGCCCGCACCCATCCCTCAATCACAGTTGTGGCGTCGGTGTAGCCGAAAAGGCCGGCACACTCCAGCTGCTCCCTTTGAATCTCCAAGAGCTCCCTCACCTGGGAAACTCCCTTAGCCCTCGTGCGAGCCAATCTTCGCACCGCTCGCTCGAGACCCCGCTGTTGCCCCTCGGTCTTTGCTAGCCGCTTCTTCAACTCCTTGATTGCTGCCGCGGGAGAACCTGAAAAAGGGGGGAGCTCCAAGAGTTCTACCTCGTACCTGTAAAACACCGGCGATAGTTTTTGCTGGTCCTGTGCGCGACATGCCACGACCACCATCCTCCGCTTCCCCGCCCCAATCGTCGACGTGAACACCCGCCGCGCTAGGGCCTCTTTAACCGCCGCGAAGAATTCCTTGACCCGCTCCTCGGCGATGTACCCGACCGCGACTCTGATCTCATCGGTTGAGCGAAGGTACCGCAGCGGGAACCTGATCTCCCTGAATTTCTCCAGCACCCCAATCTGAGCAAGCAGGTCTTGGCGCTCCTTTTCTAGTCCATCGCTTTTCTCCTTCAGCTGCGTCACCTTGGGCCCCAGTTTGCCAATGCTTTTTTTCGCCAGCTTCAGGGTTTGCTCAAACGTCAGCTGCTTGACGGTGGTTGGTTTTCCAGATGCTGGTCCAAGGAACTCCTCCATCTCCTTGAACTTTGTGAGGAGAGATGAAAGCTCATAAACTTCTTCCCCGACCGCCTTCCGCGTCACCTCGAGCTCTGTGATCTCCTTTAGCTGTATCACACCTGCTTCGTGCAGCCTCGCGACGACATCGTCATGTGCCCTGCGGTGGAAAATCACGCGAAACTTTTTCATCCTCACTGTTTTGAACATCGGGTCACCCGGCAACGGCATCCAGAACGAGTTTGACGGCCCCCGCCTGTCGCTCCCTGGCCCTCCGCTCCATCGCTTGAATATGTCTCCGCGTCTTTTTCACAAGCTCCTGAACGTCGGCCTCTGCCTTTTTCTTCGCGTCATCAAGCACCTTCTGGGCCTTCGCCTTTGCCTCGAGCTTGGCGCTTTCCTTTAGCTTTTCCACTTCTTTCCGGGCTGACTCCAAGATGGCCGATGCTTCGCGCTGGGCCGCCTCCACCTGCTCTTTCGCCCTTTTCTCGGCCTCGAAAATCACGCGAAGGCTTTCCTCGACCACCTGTTTCACCACCAGCGCCTATGGTAATTTGTTGTGGTATTCATAAAAGTTCTGATTGCAGAGATATTCATAAAAGTGGAGGCGTTAATCATAGCTGGAGCTGGGGTGTTGAATTGGGGAAGATAGTTCGAATCACCGGGCCCGTAGTCATCGCTGACAAGATGAAGGGCTCGGAGATGTACGAGCTCGTCAGGGTGGGGGAGGAGGGCCTGATGGGGGAGATAATCGGCCTTACCGAGGACCGCGCGACCATCCAGGTTTACGAGGAAACCTCTGGCGTAAAACCGGGCGAGAAGGTCGAGGGTACCGGAAAACCTCTTTCGGTCGAGCTCGGCCCTGGGCTGATAGGCGCAATTTACGACGGTACACAGCGGCCGCTCACGGTCATCCGGGCGAAAATTGGTGACATGATAAAGCGTGGGGTCTCCGCTCACGCCCTACCGCGCGATAAGAAATGGGAGTTCGTCCCCAAGGTCAAGAAAGGCGCGGATGTGGTCGAGGGCGATATTTTAGGGACGGTCAAGGAAAGCAAGCTCGTCGAACATCGAATTTTGGTACCTCCGGGCATCAACGGGAAAGTTCTAGAAGTTGCGGATGGGGCACACAAAGTCGAAGATGCCATCGCCACGATCGAAACGGCTGATGGCAAGCGGGATATCCCGATGATGCAAATTTGGCCCGTGCGACGAGCGCGACCGTTTAAGGAAAAGTTTGATCCAAATGAGCCGCTTTTGACTGGACAGCGGGTTGCCGACACTTTCTTTCCGATCGCGAAGGGGGGAACTGTTGCAATTCCTGGAGGGTTCGGATCTGGAAAGACGGTTTTCCTCCAGCAGGTCGCGAAGTGGGCTGACGCCGACATCGTCACCTATGTCGGTGCTGGCGAACGCGGCAATGAGATGTGTGATGTGCTCGTGCACTTCCCGCAGCTGAAGGATCCGCGAACAGGCGAGTCGCTGATGGAACGGACCACGCTCATCGCCAACACCTCCAACATGCCCGTCGCTGCCCGAGAAGCGGGAGTCTACACTGGAATCACCATCGCCGAGTACTTCCGCGACATGGGCTACGATGTGGCGCTCATGGCCGACTCGACCTCGCGGTGGGCCGAGGCTATGCGCGAGATATCCGGGCGGCTGGAGGAGATGCCAGGAGAAGAGGGCTTCCCAGCATACCTCGCCTCGCGGCTGGCCGAGTTCTACGAGCGGGCTGGTCGGGTGCGAACCCTGGGCAGCGATGAGCGCTTCGGCTCCGTGACCGTGCTAGGTGCTGTCTCGCCTCCTGGCGGCGACCTCTCAGAGCCTGTCTGCCAAAATACGCTCCGCATAGTCAAGGTCTTCTGGGCGCTTGACACGGGTTTGGCAGACCGCCGCCACTTCCCGGCCATCCACTGGCTGACCAGCTACTCGCTGTACGTCGACAACGTGCGGGAGTGGTGGAAACAAAAACTTGGGGAGGATTGGAAATCTCTACGTGACGAGGCTATCGCCATGCTCCAGAAAGAGGCGGAACTCGAGGAAATCGTGAAGCTTGTGGGCCCTGATGCCCTCCCCGAACCCGAGCGAGCCGTGCTAGAGGCAGCCCGGATGCTGCGCGAGGACTTCCTCCAGCAGTTCGCCTTCCACGAGGTCGATACCTATTGCCCTGTGGAAAAACAACTCGGGATGCTCAGGCTCGTGCTGGATTTCTACCGCAATTCTGTTGAAGCCGCAAAGCGGGGCATCCCTGTGGCGGAAATCAAAAAACTGCCCATCAAGGATACCATCGCCAGCATGAAGCGGCTACCATCTGAAAAATTCGCAAAGGAGCAAGGAAAGATGGAAAAGCAACTCATGGAGCAATTTGAGGCGTTGTTGAAGACGAGAAAAGCGCCGGTGGAGGAGGGTAAGCGTGAAGGGTGAAGCTGTGAAGAGCCGCGAGTACCTGACCGTCGCAGAGGTTTCGGGGCCGCTCATGATCGTCGAGGGCGTCAGCGGCGTGGCCTACGGGGAGGTGGTGGAGGTCATCACGCCGGACGGGGAGGTCAAGCACGGGCAGGTGCTGGATGCCTACGAGGACCGCGCAGTGGTACAGGTCTACGAGGGCACGAGGGGAATTGACACCTTCAAGACTCGGGTCAGGTTCACTGGGGAGACGATCAAGTTCGGCGTCGGGCTTGAGCTGCTCGGGAGGATATTCAGCGGGCGGGGGGCGCCTATAGATGGCGGCCCAAAGCCGATTTTCGAGGACGAGTGGGATGTACATGGGGCCCCGATAAACCCGGCCGCGCGCGAGTACCCGAGCGAGTTCATCCAGACAGGCATTTCGGTCATCGACGGCATGAACACCCTCGTGCGGGGCCAAAAGTTACCCATCTTCTCGGGCGCGGGGCTGCCGCACAACGAGCTCGCCGCCCAAATCGCCAGACAAGCCAAGGTTTTAGGCGAGGAGGAAAAGTTCGCCGTAGTGTTTTGCGGGATGGGGATAACGCATGAAGAGGCGGCGTTTTTCATTAAGGATTTCGAGCAAACCGGTGCACTCGAGCGCGCGGCGGTTTTTCTAAACTTGGCTAACGACCCTGCCATCGAGCGCATCCTGACCCCGAGGCTAGCCCTGACCGCTGCCGAGTACTTCGCGTTCACTCAGGGGATGCATGTGCTGGTGATCCTCACGGACTTGACCAACTACTGCGAGGCCCTCCGGGAGATTTCGGCGGCGCGCAGCGAGGTCCCTGGCAGGCGTGGGTACCCCGGCTATCTTTACACAGATCTTGCGACTATGTATGAACGCGCTGGTAGGATAAAGGGCAAAAAGGGCTCGGTTACTCAGATGCCAATCCTGACCATGCCCGGCGACGATATCACTCACCCGATTCCTGATCTAACAGGCTATATCACGGAAGGACAGCTTTGTATGGACCGTGAGCTCCACCGGAAGGGGGTCTACCCTCCGATCAACCCTCTGCCATCGCTCTCTAGGCTGATGAAGGATGGGATAGGCCCAGGCCGCACGCGGGAGGATCACATGGACAACTCGAACCAGCTCTACGCGGCCTACGCTGAGGGGAAGGACCTCCGGGCGCTCGTGGCAGTCGTTGGGGGAGAGGCGCTCACCGAGAGGGACCGGCGCTACCTCGACTTCGCTGACCGCTTCGAGCAGGAGTTCATAAACCAGGGGCGGGACGAGGACCGGTCAATCGAGACCACCCTTGACCTAGGGTGGGAACTCCTGCGCACGCTTCCGGAGGCCGAGCTCAAGCGCATCGATCCAAAATTCATAGAGAAGTACCTGCGCCCGAAGTAGCTGGAGTTGGAGGTGGTGGTCTGGAGGAGGTGCTGATAAGCGAGCGCAAAAAGGTGGTGGTGCAGAAGAGCAGGTTCAGAGGCGTTGACACGCTGGATATCAGGACGTGGATAGAGACGCCGGAGTACAAGGGATTCACGAGGAAAGGCGTCAACATCCCGATCGAGAAGGGGGAGGAGCTGGCCAAGAAAATCCTGAAAGTGGTCAAAGAATGAGATCGGTTGCGCTCGGAACTCAAAATCTTCATCACAAATCAGATTAGCCAGGCTCCTCATCGCGCGTGATAAATTTTCAACTAGGAGGCTTAAAGTTGCGGGTCGATGAAAGGATTACCCCGCGTTAATGTTAATACGCCCCGCGCATCAGTTCAATGCTGAAACGAGCGAGGATTGGGATGATAGGATGCCAAGGTTTGTCGTCACTCCTTGGGAGGTTAAGGGAAAAGTCGACTATGACAAACTCGTCAAGCAGTTTGGAACCAAGCTGATAGACCACGCGCTCCTCAAAAGACTGGAGAAGCATGCTGGAAAACTTCACATGTTTTTAGAGCGCGGGATTTTCTTCTCCCACCGCGATTTCGACTGGATTTTAAACAAGTATGAGGAAGGGGAAAAATTCTTTCTCTACACCGGGCGGGGACCTTCGGGCCACACCCACGTTGGACACCTCATCCCGTGGATATTTACTAAGTACCTGCAAGACGCGTTCGACGCCGAGCTCTACTTCCAAATGACCGATGACGAGAAATTCCTTTTCAGGCGGGATCTCGACTTGGACGACGCGATTGGGTTTACCTACGAAAACGCTTTAGATGTGATTGCATGTGGCTTCGATCCCAAGAAAACGTTCATTTTTTCTGATGTGGAATACGCAAAAACACTGTACAAGACCGCGATTCAAGTTGCCAAACACACCACTTTCTCGACCGTGAAAGCGGTTTTCGGATTCAAAGGAAGTAGCAACATCGGCATCATATTCTTCCCGGCCATGCAGGCGGCGCCATGCTTCTTCCCGTCTGTGTTGAAGGGCAAAAACATCCCCTGTTTGATTCCAGCGGCCATAGACCAGGACCCCTACTGGCGACCGAGCAGAGACGTCGCGCCAAAACTTGGGTTCTACAAGCCGGCGCAACTGCACTGTAAATTCATCCCTGGTTTGGGCAAAGGCGGGAAGATGAGCGCGAGCCAGCCAGAAACATGCATATTCACAACCGACGCACCAGAGGCGGCTGCGAAGAAAATTATGAACGCGTTCACAGGGGGGAGGGGGACGGTCAAGGAGCAGCGGGAGAAGGGCGGCAATCCAGATATTTGCTCCGTCTACCAATACTTCTACTTCCTTTTCGAAGAGAGCGACAAAAAATTGGGGGAAATCTACCGCACGTGCAAAAATGGTGAACTGATCTGCGGCGACTGCAAGAAAATGCTGGCCGAAAAGGTCAAGAAATTTTTAGTCGATCATCAGCGCAAGAGAGAAAAGGCGAAGAACGTCATCCAGGAATTCATGCTCAAAGATTAATTTATGGTCTCTCGCGAGTCAGCGCGTAGTAGGTAACGTCTCCCTCGTCATCCACGATTGCCCACAAAATTTTCTTCCTCACGCTGTGGGCGAGCCGCACAGCCCGCGCGAGTTCGGTGGGCGTGAGCTTCACCCCCTCTGGCACCGCCTGAACCAAAAACTTGGAATGCGCTTCCCCTGGTTTGTCCCCGCGCTCGTACACCCGGAAGTGAGCCCCGAACTTCAGACCCGTCTTGATTATGTACCCTCGCGAGCGGAGGTCGGCGTAAACCGCGTACTTGAGCATGGCCTCGGGGTCTGCCTCGGTGAACTTCTCCAAGAGGTCTTTGAACTTCAGCTTCTTTCCTTCCTCGTCGACCACGCGGAGCTTCCCGCCCTCAAGCAGGTAGAAGGCCTCGGCGGGCGCAAGCTGGAGCTTCCCCCCCGCCAGCGGCTTTCCGTAAGAGCCCCGCTGGTAGAGCTGGTTCGCCTGCGCCTCGTCCCAGACTATTATTTTGCCTTTGTACAACTGGGCCTCTACAACTGGGATTTCGGCTTCTTCCATGCCGTCCCCCTTACACCTATTCAAGCGCGGTTAAGAAGGTTGCTTTTCCGTGGTTGGATAAACGGGGGTGTTGGTTGAAGAACTGTATATCTCTATAAATAAGGGTGTTTACAAGCCCAAGTGACCTTCGGAGCGTATCTAACCATCGATCTTAAATTATGCTGCCGCCTTCAGTTCGACGGGGACTCGGGGTTGCTCGCCCCTGACTTTCATCTTGAGCTCCCGCCAGTACCGCACGTTGTGGATGCATCCAGGGTCGGGAGCCTGCACGTCCCCGTAGTAGGCGTACGCGCGGGCCCTGCACCCGCCGCAGATGTAGCGGTGCTCGCACGCGCCGCAACCCTCTAATGCGTCCCGGTCCCTGAGCTTCCAGAGGACCTCGGAGGAATGCCAGACATCGCGCAAGCGGTCCCTCCTGATGTTGCCGAGCTTGATAGGCATGAACACGCAGGGGGTGATGTCGCCGTTGGGCTCAAGACCGCAGTAGAGCCTCCCCGCCCCACACCCTCCCAAGAAATCCGCAAGGCTTTTCGTTCGGCCCTGTAAGGCCCGCATCGCCCCCTCAGAGGTGAAGTGGGTCGAGACTATCCCACTGGCGCTGTAAGTCCCGTACGCGAACTCCCAGGAGACCATCGAGTACTGGGGCGCGGTGGAGTAGCAGATCAGCTTGCAATTGCTGTCTATCATTCGTGTGTAGAGGTACTTGAGCAGCTCGTGTCGCTCCTGCGGGCTCGGGTCTTGGTCAATAATGTCCTTGCCCCGCCCCACGGGAACGTAATTAAACATTATGACGCGTTTGACCCCAAGCTCCTGTTCTGCGAAGTCGACAAGCTTGGGGATTTCGTGGAGGTTGTAACGGGTTGCAGTTAGTGCCACGCAAGTATCGATGCCCTCGGCGACGCTATTTTTGATGCCCTCGCAGGTGCGCTTCCACGCCCCCGGGACGCCCCTGAATTTATCGTGCGCCTCCTCGAACCCATCGAGGGAGATCTCCGCGTAGCCGAAAACATCTTTCATCTTCCTCGCGACCTCCCGCGTGATCACGGTACCGTTCGTGGCAACGGAGGTGAAAAATCCCTTGTTTCTAGCATAACCAGCAACTTCGAAGATGTCCTTCCTCAGCAGCGGTTCACCGCCTGAAAATGCTATCGCCACGACACCGGCATCCTCGAACTCATCAATGACCCGCTTCGCCTCCTCCGTCGTCAGCTCGTCCTTCATCGCCTCAGGCCCCGCACCCTCGTAGCAGTGCTCGCACCGTAGGTTGCAAAGCTTGGTGTAGTTCCACACGACCAAAAAAGGGGCCACCGAGGTGAAGGGCCTGCGGGCGCCGTAGCGGGCGATGCCCTCGAGCACGTTAACCATGCCGCGCCGGATGACGGGGTCCTTCAGGTGCTCCTTCAGATTTTCGCCCGAGTAGCCGAAGACGTTGCTCCCGTGACCCATAACGAGCTTAACCACGAAGGACGCCAGCCTATCCTGGAAGTCAACGGGGATGTCTTCGCCGATATATCTACGAATGGCAATGTCCAGTCGGTTGCCACCGCGTTTGCTCCGCCCGCAGACAAATCTGAGCAAGATTTTGGAGATGGGGTTTCCGAGCCACCGCTGCACAGACTTAACTACTACCTCCTCCTTTCCGGGGGCGGCTTTTTCTTTGGATATTGATGCCACGGGCATCGCCCACGAAAATTCTCTTTCTACCGTATGGCCTGCCTTTCTTATAAAGGCACCCGCGTGGTCAAAAACCGCCTAAAACGCTACCTATAAATAAGCACGCCGATATATTAACTGTCGAAGCCGGTATCGGCAATCGCGCTAATACCGGGCGGCGCAGCTGAGACGATGACGAGAGTTTGATGCTGAGGGGATGTGGCTTTTTCCCGATACCGCTTGGAGCTGTGGCGGGTAGAATGGTCACCTCCACCTTAGTCGGTGCGGCTGGCCGCCTGGTATTAAGGATTTATTGATTTTTGAATTTGGTGGTGGGGTCGCCGAGATTCGAACTCGGGTCACTGGCTTTTTCGCCCGAGGGCCCCGAAGCCAATAGGATAGACCAGGCTACCCCACGACCCCGACAAGATTATGCCAACTTGAGTAAAAAAAAGCTTTGAACGGTTGCAGCTTTTATTTACCTCTCTCAAGGAGTTTCTCAACTTCTCGTTCAATCCACTCCGCTGGGGCCTCCTGGATGCTGACCTTGAGGCTATGCCCACGGTGCCCGGGCCCCGATGGCTGGAGGTCCACCAAGCCGAGTCCATCCAACCGTTTTAGGTGATCCCAGAACTGAGTGTGCGCGAAGGGCTCCTCCCCGTACTCCTCGCAGACCACGCGGTAGCTCTTCTCGATATCCCCAGTCATCGCGTACGCGCGCTTGGAAACCCTCAGCCTGCGCGCCGCGGCAAGGAGCACAAGCTTCTCATGGAGCTGCAAGTCACGCAGGACTTCCCGCTTGACCTCCGGGTAGACCTCCGCCTTGGCCTGACGTGCGTGCTCAGGCATCACCACATCCTTTCCCTCACCATCCGCAATCGTCCCCGCCCTCCAGAGCAGCTCTAGGGCGAGACGTGCATCCCCCCACCGCGAGGCGATATCCGCGATCAACTCGACCGTCTCCTCCTCGACCGCCCCTGTCTTGAAGGCCTCCCCAACCCGTTGCCTCAGGATGTCCGCGAGCTGCGGCGCGGTGTAGCAATCGAGGGGTAACACATTGTGCATGAAAGTGCTCTGGGTCGCAGCGTCCAGGGCCCGCAGAAAACTTTTGTCCCGCGCGATCGCGACAATACTTATCCGGTTCGGGCCGCCTGTTTCCTCGGCCGCACGCGTTAGCGAGTACACTAGGTCGGGGCCGTTCAGCTGGACAAAGTAATCGAGTTCGTCCAAGGTGAGCACGAGATACGCATCGTGGGCCCCAAGGTAGGTGACGGCTGTATCGAGGAGCTTCTCGGGGCCAAGCCCGTGGTAGGGCCAGCGCGGGTTGAGGTACTGATAGATTTTCGCTAGGACGGAGTACGGCGTCTTGTCCTTGCGACAGTTAACATGGAGGTACCTTATGTCGAGTTTCCTCCCCTTTGCCGTCGCCTCAAGCACCGCCCCGAACCTCCTGGCCAAAACAGTTTTCCCAACCCCCGTGCTGCCGGTGATCAGCACGCGCTGGCTCGCTTGGCTTTCGATAACAGGTTTGAAGATTTGGGTCAACTTGCGGAACTCCTCATCGCGGTGTACCAGCACCTCGGGGACATAATCAGGAGAAAGCTTGCTAGCGTCGCGAAAAACCGATTCGCGCTCGAGCTCTTCCTCAAAAATCCTCTCCGACATGGGTGTCCCTGCTGAAGTTATCTCGCTCAAACATAATAATTCTACGCCAGCACCAAAAGATATATCACGACCAACATCGCCGCGGTTACGATTGAAAATACCCAAACCGCCTGAGACCAACTCCACCCTTTTCGGTAGTGTAAAAAGGAGCCCGCCGCAATCGAAAGTACTACCACCCCGGTGCCTAGGGTTGCAAATGCTGCCAACAGGAGCGGGTACTCGTAAGCTAGGCGCAGCGCTTCCAGATCCTGCCCAGCCAGCCAGCGGACGAGCTGGACCCCGAAGGATGCTGTCTGCTCCAGCCTCACATTATCTACCGCGTCAAGGTTGTCGCCCAACGTGTGGATTGGCCAGATGACCTTGCCGCTCTTCGGATTCGCCCAGAAGATCCAAGTTGCTGGCACCCCAGCTCTCGTGAAACTCACGTGATCGCTGTAGCCCCCTATTGCGCTCAAATGCTCGGATTTC
The DNA here is from genome assembly GCA_030016755.1 of Candidatus Hodarchaeaceae archaeon. Taxonomy (GTDB): domain Archaea; phylum Hadarchaeota; class Hadarchaeia; order Hadarchaeales; family Hadarchaeaceae; genus JASEJC01. The sequence continues at coordinate 57,495 of JASEJC010000001.1, forward strand.
ACGTAGAAGCCGAGGTTTCGCGCCAAATCTTGAATGAAAAAGTCGAGCCATTCGGTCGTCGCGTAGCTACCAGAGTCCAATAGTCCAACCCGCAGCCCATTTTCCGGCCCCGCCGCAATCGAGCCGAATATTATTGCGGCGACTATTTTGTTCTCGGCATGCTCGCGCATGAACGCCGCGCTCCCCAGCAGGCCGAGTTCCTCGCTGCCAAAAGTCGCAAACAGTATCGTGCGAGGGAGATTCTCCGTCGACAGCGCCCGCGCAATCTCGAGCACGACTGCCACCCCGGACGCACCATCGACCGCACCCGGGGTCATGACAGAGTCGTGATGAGCACCCACTACTATTATTTCGTCGCTTCGGCCGCGCAAAAGCGCCAAAACATTCTGAGATATCAAATTTTCAGCTCTTGCCTTGAACTGTAGTTCGACCTCAACGTTTTCTTGCTTTAAAAGTTCTATTAGGCGCTCGGCATCCCAGCTGGATATCCAGAGCAGGGGTACCTTCAGTTGGATTGTCCAAGGTGGCTCAAAGTATGCCGGCCATTTGTCGTAATATGTCAGGATAGCTAGAGGTAGTTCCTCCCCCATCCCTCCGACGAACGGCTCCAGCTTCCCCCTATCGATCAGGACGAAGTGTTTCTGCAACTGTTCGTAATTCTCTGGCAACTCGACTGCGCGCGCGAGCTTCCCGGCCACATTCTCCGCGGAAGGGGAGTAAAGGATCGGCACGAATTTTAATTCAAACTGCTCAGGAGATATAACACGGAGTCGATTTTCTTCGATTAAATAAGAGTTCTGGACAGCGAAATTTTCACTCCACGCTTCTAGCCCATACCTCCGGAACTCGTTCTCGATGTAGCTCGCGGCTATGGCCTCGGCCTCGGTGCCGGCGAAGCGTGGGGCGATGCTCACCAGATACTCCACGTGTGTGTACGCTCTGTTCTCGGTGTTCCCAAGCTGCTGTCCTCCAACCAATCCCGCTGAAAACAATGACGCTGCAAATGCCAATCCAGCTACTAGGGATAGTAGTCTTGTCCGCAAGATATTCCCCGTTACTTCTTTTCGGGTGGCGCCCCTTTGAAAGCGAGCTTGACGAGCGCAGGGGTGATTAGCGATGTCACGAGCACGACCATGACCGCCATCGACAACAGCTCTGCCCCAATGACTCCTGTACTGGCACCCATCGCCGCTATGACAAGCGCTATCTCGGCGCGGGGCATCATCCCAACTCCCACGCGAAGTGAATCCTTAACACCGAACCCGCTCGCCAACGCCCCTATCCCGCAGCCCGCCACCTTGTCGAACATTGCAATGATGGCTAGAGCAACGGCTAAGGAACATGCGCCCGTGAGGGCCCCGAGGTCTGTGCGTGCGCCCATCACAACGAAGAAAATCGGGATGAAGAGCCCATACCCTACCGTCGAGACCTTTGCCCTCAGGGATTCGGCCACGGGGGACCTGCTCATAACCAACCCGGCCACGAAAGCCCCCGTCAGCGCGGCAATCCTTATCCTCTCAGCGAGCGCCCCGATCAGGAAGACCACCGCCAGCGCTATTGACAAGGTTACCTCCTCCACCCGCAACCTGCCCACGAATGTCAGTAGGCGAGGCATAGTCTTGAAGCCTATGAAGAGCACCACTATGAAGAAGAGGGCAATCAGTGCAATGTTTTCTGCGAGCCCGAGGGAGGTGAGCCCCCCAAACGCCAGCCCCCCCAGCACGCCGAGGATAACGATAGCTATCACGTCATCGATGACCGCCGCTCCGAGAATCGTCATCCCAACGCGCGTATGGAGGCTGTGCACATCCATAAGCGTTCGGACGGTGATTCCCACGCTGGTCGCGGCCAAGATCGCCCCCACAAAGGCTGCCTCTAGCGGGGCCCAGTTTAACAGGGAAGCGACGCCGAACCCTAGCAGGAATGCGGTTATAACTCCTGTCACGGCAACTATTGCTGCGGGTTTTCCAGACTTCTTGAACTCTTCCACATCTATCGAAAGCCCAGCCAGAAATAATAGGAGGATTATCCCGATCTGCGCGAGCACGTCCATAAATACCCCGGCTTCCGAGGAGAGGTTGATGAAGAGCGCGGTTCCGAACAGCCTCTGCGACAACCATCCCGCTACAGACGGGCCGATCATGATTCCGGCAACTAGCTCCCCGAGCACCCCCGGCTGTCTGATCTTCGCCGCAAGCACCCCACCCAATTTTGCGGCTATGAGGATGATGCCCAGGTATAGAAGTACCGATGGGAGCACTTGCGAAATCTCGACTGCCATGTCCCGCGCCTACCTCAGAACCCGATAAAGTTCGATGATGTCCCTTAGGGAGACGAGCCCGACAAGCTTCTCGCCCTCGACGACAGGGAGGCGGCGGAGCTTGTGCGCGACCATCAGGTTCAGGGCCTCGGCGACCGTCATCTCGGGCGTCACCGCGACTGGGCGCTTCGTCATAATCTCGCCGACGGTGCTCGCAGCGCTTTTCATGGCCTGCCTAAACACAGAGCCGACCGTCGCTTGCGGGATCGGGGGGTGAAGCACCTGAAGCACATCGCTCTCGGTGACTATGCCGAGAAGCTTCTGATCCTTGTTGACCACCGGGAAGCAGGCCTCAATCTGCCCCATCATGCGCTCCAGCAGGCCGTCGATCGAAGTTTCTGGGCGGACGGTCCTAGGCCTGCGGTTCATTATTTCCTTCACCCTCTTCTCGCTCAACCTGCGGGTAGGGATGGGCCCTGATGGCGTAGGTTCCTTTTTCTCTCCGTTCACGCTCGACACCGTATCAAGCTGGTGTGCGGACTTAAAACGTTTAGCAGTCCCCTAACACCTCTGATAACACGATTGATACTTATCGTAATTCTATCCTGTTTATCTGTCCCAAATTGGCCAAATCGTTCATCTTTACCAATTCGCCCGAGATAGTATATAGCACATCGTCTATGTAGAGGGATCTTTTGACGGAATAATCGCGGGAGGGACAGTTGCTCCATGAAGAGACAGGGTAAGTGCTCTGTGTTCTATCGTCGTAGTGGATTATCCTCGCTCTGAACACCAAACCGTCCTCCAAAGAAACCCTGAACACATAGGCTCCTTGCCAGCCGGGTTGTCCCCACCCCCATGAGCTTTCTCCGTCTTCGACTACGGAAACTGGTACTACGAGGAGGTTCTTTGACCTGCTGAACAAAAACGCCCTGTGGTCGTATAGAGCGTAAGAATCAGTCCCCCGCTCGCCAATCACATACTTGGATACCTCCCTCGGATTCTCTGGATCGCTCACATCGAAGAGGGCTATTTTCACGCCTTGGAACCACGCGAAGCTCCCAGCATCCTCCGTGTCCTTGCCCACGCCTATGAGGTGGGTTTCATCGTAGGGGTGTAGGTAGTCAGAGTATCCCGGGATCTTCAATTCCCCAAGAACCTTTGGGTTTCGAGGATCGCTCAGGTCTATCACAAACAGTGGGTCAACCTTTTTGAACGTCACGAGGTATGCTTTAGTGCCCATAAATCTTGCAGAATAGATTCTTTCCCCTTTAGCAAGACCCTCCAGCCTTCCAATAATGTTAAGATCTTCACCGAGCACATAAACATGATTCTTGGCTGTGCCGCTTCCAGTCCTCCAAACCTCCCCTGTTGTGGTCGCGATTCTGAAATACCCTTGGTATTCATCCATGGAGAATTGATTCAGAACGCGCCCTGGAACCTCCCCCTGAGTTTTGTACTCGATTTCTCTGCCAGCCATGGCGATTTTATGAACGATCGTCTTTTCCGCTTCGGTGTGGTAAGTTATGTAAATGTTGTTTGAGGAGACAAAGATGTTCTGGGCCGCGCCTATAAGGTACGTTTCACTTGTTATTTCCTCATCGTCATTTTGTGTGTTTATTACCATTATGGTCGTGAAATTGTAAGAATCATCTCTGACATCAAAATAGTATATCTCGCTTGCCTGAATTGTTCTAGTTTCATCATCAATTGTGATTTCAGGTAAAGTGATCTCGAGATTTGCCCTGCGAACTTCATAGCCTATGCCTGGCCAAAGAATTAGGGGCCCCTCCCAAGTGTATGTACAGTCAATTTGACCTGAGTTTACAATCAAGTACACAAAGTCCCCGATCATCCTCGATTTGAAATATCGTCCATTGAACGAAAGGCTCCTAGCTAAAACTGGGTTTTCCCTATTTGAAACGTTATAAATCCTGACAAATGACCGTCCCAAAACGATAAGTTTATCATCATTTATGAACAGCTCGGTCGGATAACTGTTCTCTTCTATCCTAGAGAGGATTTTAGCATATTGGGCGGGATACGCATCGATGATAAACACCTTGTTTCCTGAGACGACGTAGATGTATTCCCCATCGCTCTTCACGATGTCCGCCTCATCAACTCCCTCAACCTGAATATTTGTTGTTGAGAAATCTGTCGAGGTGGTTGTTGCGTCGTCTACTGTATTATAACTAAACTCGCCGTCAATTGTATACTCGAAACCCGCTCCCCCATCTCCCCTATAGCTTGGAGCAGACGCGCTAGGTACATACAGGCCCCCGACCCGACTGTAGTAACGGTTGCTCAAGCCAATATTCGTTCTCAGAAAACTTTCCAGTTCTTGGTAAGATGAAAATCTCTTTAATTGTCCCCGTGAGACCTGGGTGCCAATAATTGCTCCCACCACCAGACTGGCAAACAAAATAGTTGCGAGAATTGATAAAATAACCCAGGGCCTCATTCCAGGTTCACCTCCGCGCGTGCGTTGTGGTTACTTTTCATGGTTCTCATCACGTCGCCAATCAGCCTTTTGAACCCGTACATGACCACGGCAATGCCGATGCTTAAAATAAGGAATCCTGAGGCGATAACCGACGTCGGAACCGATACCGAATAATAGCTTCGAAAGCTCATTTGAAATATAGATGCCAGATAATCCGCCCCGATGATGCACACGAGGAGCCCAGACACCAAGATGAAGGCCGCGAATACTGCGTCGAGGTAATAGAGGGGAGTTGGTTGCCGGCTTGACGCATCTTCCATCTTTCTGCCTCCCTGTTGCCCACTTAGGCCCCCTAAGCCGCTACCCACCACGGCGGCACCCTCATGAGCGACGGGCCGCACTTTCCGCACTGCACCTCGATTATGTCGTCGATCCCGTCCGCGTACAGGGTCCGGATGAGCCGGGCTTCACGGCCACAGTTCGGGCATTCTACCATTTTTCTTCTCCTCTTTTTTGTCTTTTCGGTCTTTATTATGCTCCTTTTTTTATTTAAAGCTATTTAATCGTTCTTTTTTACCTAAACGTTCATTATTTTTCTTTAAAATCCATAAAGGTTCCTGAAAGTTCTAAATAGTTCACAAAAGGCTGATTTAACTTTATTTTCCGAAAAACTGAAATTTCCCGCACTAAATCAACCAAAGAAAAAAATAATAACAAAAACAAGTGTATCCGGCCTGTTTCGCCCTAGATATAGTTAAACCAGTGAAATTTGGGATTAGTGAGCTTTTATGAGTATCTAGGTTTGATGGAGGCCCTGCGTAAGGCTTATCTAATTCCGCACGGAAGAGGGCTTAGGGGTGATGCCCTGCGAAAGCTCTGTCTGCTAGCGACCTCCATTGGAATCCTTATTGCGCTCTGTCTACTCGCTCCCTCCTCCGCCCAGGTCCTGGGACGGAAAACCGAAATCGAGGTCCGTGCGGATGGTTCGGCTATCTGGGTAATTGAAAATAAATTTCCCCTTACCACCCTCGATAATGAAATCCAACTCACAATCTCTTGGTTCGAGAATTCCTTGAAAAACAGGGTCGACAGCGCGGAAGTTATAGCAGGCAGGAGTATGCAAATTAAAGACTTTACAGCGAGTGGACCCGTCCAGTATCCAGATCACAAGAAGGTGAGATATCGATTTGAGTGGACCAACTTTGCGGAGGTTGAGGAGACCCGGCTTAGGATAGGGGATGTCTTCGAGCCTGGATTCTTGGACCTCCCGACTACCGCCGATTCCTTAACCATCCGATACCCTGCGGGCTACAGGATTTCGGAGGTGATACCAACCCCGAGCGAAACTACCGAGCGTGAGCTCACCTGGAATGGCCCGCGAAGTTTCGGCTTCGGCAAACCAAGCATAACACTGAAGCCTATCCCGTCCCCCTGGCCAATCCTAGCCCTTGCCGCCATAATCATCTGTGGTCTAGTCGCCGGATGGTTCCTCTGGTTCAAAAAGCTGTTTAGGCCTATGGCCAAGGCGGCGAAGAAGCCGGAAGTTCCCCCGGCTGAGAAAATCCTAAAAAGCGATGTCGAGAGGGCGGTCGAGATACTGAAAGAGGCCGGCGGGAAGATGTACCAGACCGAGCTCGTCCGGCGCTTGGACTTCTCGAAATCGAAGGGGAGCGCGCTGCTGAGCTCCATGGAGCGGGCCGGGACCATTCAAAGAACCAGGATGGGGAGGAAGAACCTCATCACGCTGAAGCCAAAGGAAGCTCCACCTGAAGAGTGAACCCTTGGTGTTGTAATTTGATCATCGAAATCGTCACCCTGGGCAAGATCCCGCGCGAGGTATTGGTTGAGCTGTCACGCAGGCTTGAAAAAACCTATGCACCCCACATCAAAAGCTGTGCGATCGGCGCCTCGCTCGAGATTCCGCCCGCGGCCTACAACCCATCACGGAAGCAGTACGATGCAGACCTCATCCTCGAGCGGGTGCTCCACCGGATAACCGGCGAACACAGGGTACTGGTACTGCTCGACGTTGACCTCTACACGTCCTCTCGCGACCTCAACTTCATCTTCGGCCAGGCCCAAAGTCCGGGCAGGGTCGCGCTCGTCTCGCTCCACCGACTCAACCCACCCTTCTATGGGAAACCACCGGACCCAGAGCTTTTCCTCGCGCGTGCGACAAAGGAAGCCGTCCACGAACTCGGGCACACGTTTGGGCTCAAGCACTGTACTGACCCAAGCTGCGTCATGTGTTTTTCAAACTCCATCCTAGACGTGGACAAGAAGAAGTCAACCTTTTGTAAAACATGCCGACGAAAACTACACCGTCAGACAACTTTCACCATTCGCGTCTGGCGGTAGCCCGTGATCACGCGGATATAACCACGAAACTCACGGTCGAGCTCTGAGTCGCCAGTGTCGACCTTCAGCGTGGGGGTGAGCGAGAGCTTGTGGGGGGTCGCCAGCACCCACACATTTTCTTTCCCGACGCACCTCACCACCTCTGGGCTGAGCTGTTGGTTCCCCCGTCCGAGGATGAAGCCCTGCTTGCCTATGGGGCTCACCACTATCGTCGTCGGTTTGCCCCTGATGGCCTTGAGGATCTGCCGCTCGTTCACGTCACGCGCGAGCAACTTGTAGTCTTTGACCAAGTCGACCCCGAGCAGCGTCGAATCGTAAATACCCAGCTCCTCTGCCACTGCCCTAGTCGTAGTGCCTGGGCCAAGTACGTAAATACGTCTTTTTTCCATAAGCTCAACCACCCCGCGAGCAATCGCCTTCTGATCAGCGAGCTCGAAGCCGGAGCTGCCCTCCTTCGTCGCCTGCATCATGACTGGCTCGTAAGGCACGTTAGCGTAACCCAAGAGTTTCGCGACGAGGCGGTTCTCGCGGTAGGCTTCCTCATCTATATCCATCACCTCTGCCTGCTGAAGCGGTAGCCCCTCACGTAGGAAACGGGCCGCGATTTCGCCCGCCGCTTGGGGGGTATTCGCAAACACCGCCGAGTGCATTTTGACGCCCGTGGGAATTCCCAGAATTGGTACGAGCGCATCTACGGCTTTTATCGTGTCGGCTGCCGTACCGTCTCCTCCGGCGAAAAGGATAAGATCAACCTTTTCCAGAAGCATCTCCTTCGCCGCGCGCTTCGTGTCCTCGGCGGTCGTCTTCCCAGAGGTTATCTTGCCAATCACCCTGACCTCCAGCCCCGCCGCCTCAGCCTCGTCCGCTCCCATCTCCGCGGGATATGTCAGAAGCTCGAACTTCGCCATGTGGTGCTTGAGCACGCGCAATGCCTCGACTGCCCGCGCGGGTGCTACTGGTTCGGCTCCAAGCTCCCGTGCCTTTGCTAAGATTTCTGGGCTATCTGTGCCCTTCAGGCCAACCCTGCCGCCCATGCCTGCAATCGGGTTGACAATGAGACCTAGCTTTTTCATTTCTTCGCCAATTTACGATACATCCGCCAGCTCAAAATAGGTTCGCGGGAGGCCTTGACCTCGTCCAGCCTAGCGATCGCAGTAGCAGTGGGGGCCGCCTGCAGCTTCTCCGGGTCCGAGCGCGCCTCTTCAGCTATCTGCTTCAACGCTTCTATAAACTGATCAAGTTCCTCCTTGGTTTCCGTCTCGGTCGGCTCGATCATCAGCGCCTCGGGGACTATCGGCGGGAAATAGTAGGTGGGCGCATGCATCCCGAAATCAAGCAGCCTTTTAGCCACGAAGTGTGCCCTGACCCCATATTTTTTCTTCAACGGCTCAGCGCTGAAGACGACCTCGTGCTTGCAGGGGCCGCTTGTGTCGAACTTCAACTCATAGCCCTCGACTTTCAGCAATTTTCGCATGATGTAGTTTGCGTTGAGCACCGCGGCCTCGCTCACCTCCTCCAGCCCCTCGGCGCCCATCAGCAAGATGTAAGCGTAAGCCTTCACTAGCACCCCGAAGTTACCATAAAAGGATTTGATCTTTCCAATTGAGTTTGGCCTGTTGTAGTCCAGGTAGTAGCGCTTTCGCCTGCGGTCGTACTCGATCACCGGGACTGGTAGGAACTTCTCAAGCTTTCGAACGACCCCTATGGGACCTGCCCCCGGGCCCCCGCCGCCGTGAGGTGTGGAAAATGTCTTGTGGAGGTTGAAGTGGACGATGTCGAAGCCCATGTCCCCCGGGCGAGCCTTTCCCAAAATTCCGTTCAGGTTCGCACCATCGTAGTAAAGCAGGCCCCCGACCTTGTGGATCGCCTCCGCAATCTCCAGTATCTCGTCCTCGAACAGCCCCAGCGTGTTTGGGTTCGTCAGCATGAGGGCCGCTGTCCTATTTGAGACAGCCTCACGCAATGCCCCTAAATCAACTCGGCCACGGTTGTTTGAGGGCACGACTACGACATTGAATCCTGCCATCGCTGCGCTGGCGAAGTTCGTGCCGTGGGCAGAGTCCGGAACGATCACCTCCGTGCGCTTCGACCCCGTCGACTTGTGGTATGCACGCACGAGCAGCATGCCCAAGAGTTCGCCGTGGGCCCCTGCCGATGGGTGCAGACATACCCGCGAAACTCCCGCTATCTCTGCAAGGTGGCGCTCGAGCCTATACATCAGCTCCAAAGCACCTTGGACCGTTTCTTCAGCTTGGTATGGATGGATATGCGCCGCCCCGTCCAAGTTAACCAGCTCGTCGCATACCTTCGGGTTGTATTTCATAGTGCAGGAGCCCAGTGGGTAAAACCCAGAGTCGACGCCATAGTTCATCTGCGAGAGCCGCGTATAGTGCCTAACCACCTGCGGTTCCGACAGCTCTGGTAGTTCAAGTGAGGTGCGAGTGAGCTTCTCAGGAATTTTCACGCGGGCGGGTGCCCTTGGCAGCGAGGCCCCCATCCGGCCAGCCTTGCTGAGCTCAAATACCAGCGGTTCCAAGCACCCTTCTCTGGCCCAGCGCGCCTGACGGTACGTCATCTAAAACACCCCCCTGCTTTAGCTGTGAGAAGCCTGAGTCTCTGTTTCCCGAGAGGGGCGGCCCAGTCAACGGCCGCGTCTTGTCCGGTGATTGGAGTCGGCGACACTTGTATCACCATGAGGGACAAGCCCTGCCCTTCAGAGCGGGGTAGTTGACCTGTGAAAGTCTTGTATAGTGCCCTGACAACCTGTGGTTCCGACAGCTCAATGAGGCGTACATAAGTTCACCCCTTGCCCCCAACTGCCCGGGCTGCGGCCTCCGCGAGCCTGTCGATATCCCCCTTCGTGTGCAGCTCGGTGGTGCAGAGAAGAGCCGTTTCACCCAGCTTCGGGAACTCGCCGCGAACCGGTTTGCCGCCTTGGATCCCTTGCTCGAGGAGCTTGGCATTGAACTTCTCGATCGTCAGTTTTGGTTTCGTGCACCTAAGCGTGAACTCGTTGAAGTGGGGCGCCTTGAAAATCGGCGCTTTCAGTCCTCCGATGGTGTTCAGCCGCTTCATCGCGTAGCTGGCGTTCGCCGCGCAGGTCTCCGCCAGCTCACGGAGCCCCTTCGGCCCGAGCGAGGTCAAGTAGATCGCCGCCGTGACCGCGCACAGCGCCTCGTTCGAGCATATGTTCGACGTCGCCCGCTCCCGCCTGATGTGCTGCTCGCGCGTCTGCAGGACCATCGCGAACCCGCGCGTCTTCCCGTCAAGCGTGGTCGTCATCCCCACGAGGCGGCCTGGGAGCTGCCTGATCAGCTTCTGGTCGTCGCGGCAGGCGAAAATGCCGAGCGTCGGGCCACCAAAACTCACGGGATTGCCCAGCGGCTGCCCCTCCCCTACCACGATGTCAGCACCATAATCGCCTGGGGCCTTGAGCAAGCCGAGCGAGATCGGGTTGACGCCGACCACGAAGAGCGCCCCCTTCTTGCGAGCGGCTTCAGATATCTCATCCACTCGCGTCTCCAAGAACCCCAAATAACTGGGATTTTCGACGTACACCCCCGCAACATCCTCGCCGAGTTCCTTGCGGAGCTCCCCCATATCCAACTGTCCCGTGGAACGGTCATACCCCACCTTGACCACTTCTAGACCCGGACCCGCCGCGTAGTTTTGAAGGACCGAAAGACGCTCCAGGGAGATCAGCTCTGGCACGATGAACTTTCGCCTCCCTGTCACGCGGGCACACATCAGCGCGGCCTCCCCCAGCGCGGTCGACCAGTCGTACATCGAGGCGTTCGCGACCTCGAGACCCGTGAGCTCACAGATAAGGCTCTGGTACTCGAACAACGCCTGGAGCATCCCCTGGCTGACTTCTGCCTGGTAGGGGGTGTATGATGTTAAGAATTCGGCACGTTGAGCCAGCGAGCGGACGTGAGCTGGGACATTATGGGGCCAGACCCCGCCGCCGATGAAAGATGGCATTTGGGTGAATGGCCTGTTTTTGGAGAGCATTGCCTGAACATGGCGCTTGACCTCGAGTTCCGACATCGCGGGGGGGAGCTTCAGCTTACGCTTGGGGCGAACCTTGGATGGGATGTCTGCGAAAAGTTCGTCGATGCTCACGACTCCAATCTCACGCAGCATCTCCTCCCGAATCTCCCGCGTGTTCGGGATGTATGGGTGACCCATGCGTACCAGCTACTCAAGTTTCTTCACATATTCTGCGTAGGCCTTGGCGTCCATCAGTTGCTTGAGTTCGGCCTCGGGGGCGCTGGGCTCGAGCACGCAGATCCAGCCCTCCGCGTAGGGGCTCGTGTTTATCAGCTCTGGGCGCTCCTGAAGCGCGGGGTTCACCTCTTTAACTACGCCGCTCAACGGGCTATAAATGGCTGAAATAGCTTTGATCGACTCGACCGCCCCCAGCTCCATCTCCTTGCCCTTGGCCTCGGCTACCTGCTTTACCCGTTTCCCAACCTCGGGCAGCTCCACGTAGACGACATCCCCCAGCCTGCTCTGAGCATAATCGGTGACGCCCACGCGCGCAAGGTTGCCCTCGAGCTTCACCCACTCGTGCTCGCGGCTGTAGTAGAGCCCTTCGGGCACATCGTAATTACCTGCATTCACATGCTCACCTCGCCCGCTAAAATTCGCGCGCCAAACTTAAAGGTTAGCGTGCCTCGATACCAAACCTGTAACAAGTTATTTTCTCGTGCGCATCTCACTATCTGAGGCTAACGTTTTTGTTACTATGAAAAACGTTGTGCCGTAACTTGGAAGTTTGTTTCGGAATTGGAAATATCTCCACTTTTATAAAATTGTTCTTAAGCATGGCAAGTTTTGAGGGTTGGGGGGTGGGGAGGTTGATAAGGAAGCGCGAGATATGTGTTCGTCTCGTCTCGCTTTCACTTGTTTTCATGTTCTTGCTGACTTCATCTCCACTTGCATTTGCAGGCCGCGGTAAGCGTGATTACATTCAGTACGTGATCGAGCTCGAGGGCCCGACGATCATCGAGGGAAACATCGTGGACAACGAAACAGGTGCTTCTGTGAGCGGGGCGAGGGTCG